>NZ_VPEO01000008.1:0-149137 GCF_013417155.1 Acinetobacter sp. YH16052
TTGTGCTGGCGACCATAGCAAGAGTGAACCACCTGATCCCTTCCCGAACTCAGAAGTGAAACCTCTTAGCGCTGATGGTAGTGTGGGATTACCCATGTGAGAGTAAGTCATCGCCAGCTCATTATTCGAAAATCCCCCTCCGCCAAGGCAGAGGGGGATTTTTTTATGCGTGGGTTTTGGTCAAATAGCTCTTGGAATTGTTGAATATTGATTAAAAACTAGACTCATGGGTTTAGATTTTTAAGGAATAAGTAAGACTTTAGTCGGATATTGCATGAAAAGTAGCTGTGTTGAACTAAGTTGTTGCGAAGACATGGCGATAAGAATCATTAAAAATAATAAATAAGAGTTAGGGTCATGTGTCGTGCTGAAAACAACGAAAAAAACTCACAGGAGGTGAGTAAAAATGGCAGAAAACATGAAGCGAGTAGCAAACACTGTAAGTGTGAATGATGTGATTGATCAGGCAAAATTCACTAAATTTCACTTAAGCATTGTATTATGGTGTTTGTTTATTGTCCTATTTGACGGATATGATTTAGCAATTAACGGTGTCGTTCTGCCTCTACTTATGCAAGAGTGGGGCATGAGTGCTGTTCAAGCAGGCATGCTTGCAAGTACAGCACTCGCTGGCATGATGTTTGGAGCCATGCTGTTTGGGATGCTTGCAGACAAAATTGGTCGTAAAAAAGTTATCTTGATTTGTGTTTCTTTATTTAGTGCTTTTACATTTTTAGGTGGATTTACCACTAATCCAACAGAATTTGGTATTTTACGTTTTATTGCTGGTTTAGGGATTGGTGGTGTATTACCAAACTTAGTCGCTCTAACGTCTGAATATGCACCTAAACGTTTAAAAAGCACACTGGTAACCACCATGTTTAGTGGTTATGCCGTGGGCGGTATTATGGCTGCATTATGCGGTACATGGTTTACACCAAGTTTTGGTTGGGAAATTATGTTCTTCATTGCAGGTATTCCATTACTTTTTGTTCCATTTTTTTGGAAGTTCTTACCTGAGTCTTTAACTTTCCTCGTTAAAGAACAAAAAGTGAATGAAGCACGTCGTTTTATAAAGCAAGTCGAGCCAACTGCAGACATACAAGAAGATACTGAACTGGTTCTAGCTAGCGCTGATCAGACCCAAAGTGCATCAGTAAAAGCGTTATTTACAGAAAATCGTGCCACAGGAACATTCTTATTTTGGATTGCTTTCTTTATGTGCTTGCTCATGCTTTATGCACTTGGAAGTTGGCTGCCAAAACTCATGATGGCTGCGGGATATTCTTTAGGCAGCAGTTTAATGTTCTTATTAGCACTGAATATTGGTGCCGTGATCGGAACCATTAGTGGTGGTATTCTGGCAGACCGTTTTGACTTTAAACCTGTTCTTATGAGTATGTTAACTGTCGGTGTACTATCTTTGGTTGGTTTGGGCTTTAATTCTCCAACACCTGTTATTTATTTACTTGTCAGTTTAGCAGGTGCCTCATCTATTGGTACCAGTATCTTGTTATATAGCTATGTTGCTCAATACTATCCTGTTGCAGTACGTTCTACTGGTATTGGTTGGGCTTCTGCTGTAGGGCGTACAGGTGCAATTGTTGGCCCAATCGTGATTGGTATGCTGCTTGGGATGGAGTTACCACATAAATGGAACTTTATCGCAGTGGCAATGCCAGGTATTATTGGCATCATCGCTATCTCAATGATTCGTAAGCCACAACCTGGTCGCGTTATGGTGAAAAAATTAAAAACAGCCAAAATTTAAACTCTCGTCATTGACCCATTCAGTTAAAAAGCTCCTTACTTAAAGGGGCTTTTTCATATCTTTAGTATGAAATTAAATCAATATTCACTTGGTCAAAAGAATAAGCGGATTAAAAGAGCTTAAATATTGGGCGAATTAAAAAAGAAATATCAATTATTCAAAAGTTTATACTAATAATAGTGTGACATATCACGCAAATAAATGACATTTCCGAGAGCATAGCAGAATATCAATTAGTCTTATTGTGCCTTAAATCCCGCTTGCGTATATTGCCTGACATTGAAGATTGACTTCAGTCTTCAACAAGATGTTATGGACAAGTACTCATGGGAGATGAGAACGATGACAACGGAAAAAATAGATGTAAATTCTGTAGTCGATAATGCGAAATTCACGCCTTTCCACTTCAATGTAGTTGCTTGGTGTTTACTCATTATCTTATTTGATGGCTACGATCTCGCAATCAATGGTGTAGTTTTACCGTTATTGATGCAAGACTGGGGCTTAAGTGCAGTGCAGGCTGGAATGCTTGCAAGTACCGCACTGGCCGGCATGATGTTTGGTGCGATGATCTTTGGTTCCCTCGCGGACAAGATCGGTCGTAAGAAAGTGATCATGATCTGTATTGTATTATTTAGTGGTTTAACTTTTGCCGGCGGCTTTGCTTCAAACCCAACCGAATTCGGTATTTTACGTTTCCTTGCCGGTCTTGGTATTGGTGGCGTAATGCCAAACCTGGTGGCATTGACTTCGGAATATGCCCCACAAAAAATGCGTAGTACGCTGGTGACTACCATGTTTAGTGGTTATGCGGTCGGTGGCGTAATGGCTGCGTTATTGGGTTCATGGTTTACCCCAAGTTTTGGTTGGCAAATCATGTTCTTTATCGCGGGTATTCCACTGTTTTTATTACCAGTGATCTGGAAATTCCTGCCTGAGTCGCTCGCATTTATTGTGAAACAGAACAAGCAGCCAGAAGCTCGTCGTATTGTACGTCGCTTGGCGCCAAATCTGACAGTTACCGAGAACACAACTTTCACTTTGCCACAGGAAAATGTGCCTGAAGCAGCCAACGTGGTGAGTTTGTTCCGTCGTGGTCGTGCGGTCAATACTTTACTGTTCTGGGTCGCGTTCTTCACTTGTCTGTTAACCATGTATGCACTGAGTAGCTGGTTACCGAAGTTGATGATGGCAGCAGGCTACTCGATGGACAACAGCTTGATGTTCATGATGGTGATGAACGTTGGTGCGGTTGTGGGTATTGTCGGTGGTGGTATTCTCGCGGATCGTTTCCACCTGAAACCGGTACTGATGTTCCTCGGTATGATGGGTGCGATTGTGATGAGCTCAATGGGCTTTGCATCTAACCAATTCTTACTTTACATCCTGGTATTCCTGGCGGGTGCAGCGTCGATTGGTTCACAAATGTTGCTATATAGCTATGTTGCGCAGTTCTACCCACTTGCAGTACGTTCGACAGGTATTGGCTGGTCTTCTGCGATCGGTCGTATGGGCGCGATTGTAGGGCCGATCCTGATTGGTGGCTTACTGGGAATGAACCTGCCTGCTTACTTCAACTTTATGGCAGTCGGTTTGCCGGTTCTGATTACTGCAATTGCGGTTGCGTTGATCATGCATGACAATGAGTCTGAAAAAATTGGTTCAATTGAACCCGCAGTGTCTAAAGCTTAAAGCTAAGTTTTTAAATAAGAAGCCTCCGAAAGGGGGCTTTTTTTGTATAAGATGTAAAAAATTTATATTTGAAAATTACTATGAATGAAGAACAACCAAATAGTAGAAATATTCCGTTGCCTATTCAAAGAGAAGTTAGACAAAGATGCGGGTTTGGATGTGTTATCTGTGGAATGCCCTTATATGAATATGAGCATATGGAAGAATGGGCGCTAGTTAAACGTCACGTTGCTGATGAAATAACTTTATTATGTGATCAGCATCATCGTGAGAAAACCAATAGATTATTGCCAAAAGAAGTTGTAAGAAAAGCTAATACAGAGCCTTTTAATTTACGTGAAGGAGTATCTAAACCTTATCTATTGCATTTCTCCGGTGAAGAGGCAATTGTCGAAATAGGTGGAAATACTTTTAGTTGTGTGGACCAAGGATACGGTACAGCAATGGTGCCTATTAGTGTAGATGGAACACCGTTAATTGGATTGATATTAGCTGATGGGCATTTTTTACTAAATCTAGTAATTTTTAATGAGTACAATTCGCCAGTTCTTCATATTAAAAATAACCAATTAATTTTCAAACCCGTTGCTTGGGATATCCAATTAGTTGGTACTACTCTTACTGTACGGGAAAATCATCGGAAAATTTTAATAGAAATAGAGTTTTGCCCTCCTAATAAAGTGATATTTAAAAGAGGAAGATTCCTTCGTAATGGAGTGGAAATTTTAGTCCGCCCTACTAATATTTTGATAGCTAATAACAGTACGATTATTAAAGGTTGTAGTGCTATAAATTGTTTTGGCGGTTTAATCATTGGACATCATGAAAAACCGATAGGTGGTTTTTTTGCTATGGATGGGATTAGTAGATATTTAGGTTCAAATAAAGAAGCGTTAAAATTTGAGAAAGAGTCTTTACAAAGAAGTGATGTATAGTAAGAACTCAGGTAATTTAGATTGAGCATAATATTATGAAACTTAACTCATTCTCCCCAATCCCTGAGGATGATGACGAATTACATCTTCCTGAACTAGTGTACTGGGCATCTCTTGGTGATGTTGAACAGGTTGAGCAGGGCTTGCAAGAAGGTCTGGACGTCAACTCCGCCGATGAAGAAGGCTATAGTGCCTTACAGGCTGCAGCTGAAAATGATCATTTAGACGTAGTTAAGCTTCTGGTTAGCAAGGGCGCAGATATTGCACATCGCAGTCCAAATACTGCTTTAGAACTGGCTGAAATGGCCGGAAATAAAGACGTGGTGACTTATCTGAAAAGTTTGGCCGGTGGTGTCTAAATATAAAAAAGAACCTCAATGCTGAGGTTCTTTTTTTAGTGTAGGAGCTTAGGCAGCTTCGCCTTCAAGCTCTTTTAAGATCGCTTCATTGAAAGCCGGTAAATCGTCCGGATTGCGTGAAGTAATCAGTACCCAGTCACCTGTATTGCAGCGGTGGACTTCTTCGTCGACCCATTTCCCGCCGGCATTTTCCAGATCTAGCTTGATGCTCTTATATGAGGTCAGATTCTTGTCTTTGATGCGCTGTGCATCAATCAGGGTCCATGGCCCATGACAGATCGCGGCAATCGGTTTGTGATTGTCGGCAAAATGCTGAATGATTTTTTGCGCATCCTGATTGATTCTCAATGTATCCGCATTGACTGTACCGCCGGGAATCACCAAAAGATCATAATCATTCAGATCGACGTGTTCAAGACTGGTATCCGGCGTATATTGGGTGGCAGCTTTGGTATCACCTTTGACCGTCGCGACATCTTCATTTTTTTCGGCAGCATGAATCACTTCAAAACCTTTGGACTTTAGAAAATTTAAAGGCTCAGTGAGTTCATCATGTTCAATGCCTTGATTAGATGTAATAAAGAGGACCTTTTTTACCATGATTGCTGTTCCCAAAAAATGTGAGGATTTTTAGCTTAACAACAAGGGGATTCTTACAATGTTGGAGTTTTAGCTCGGAACTGTTAAGCAATGATAAATAAAATAATAGGCAGAAAAAAAAGCCCCGACATCCTGTCGGGGCTTTTTCGTATCTCGTGATTTAGGTATAACTCCTGTCGTACCTCACGTCCTGGTGTTGCGATGTTATTCTTGTTTTTAGGTCTTCTGGAGCATCCTGCTCTCTATGTTTATAAAGTAATACACATCCCGGTGGCGCACTAGCAGCAGATTGCGGTTATTGCTGTACGCTTTGGCTTACATCAGCGCAGAGAAATTAAGCTGTGCAAACTTAACCGGTTGTATTGCATTAAAAATGTATATCTAAGCCGATATAAGGACCTTTAAATTCCAGCTGTAAGTCTGGACGTTGATCCTGTTCAAAATCTACTTGCATCATACGATAACCGATTTTGGCACCCACATCGACCAGCAGATTATCAATAAAGTCATATTGCAGTTCGGCCTGTACATCGGTTTTTTGGCTATCGCTGCCGTGACTGTAAATAGCTTCGGCTTTGGCACTCATACCGGTAAATGGCAGTTTCACCCCGGCTGTTGCGTAGAGCAGGGGACTGTATTCATCCAGATCGTATTGATTGAAAGCAGCATTGCTCAGGTTTTTCACCGTACCATCCAGATTGGTTAAACCTGCGCCTATATCCGCATGCACAATAGTATCTAGCAATTCGTAATACAGAATATAGTCGATATTCTTCAGTTCGATCTCTGAGGCATTGGCAAGCGTGTTTTGTTCACTGTTGCTGTCCAGATTAACATATTTGATTTTTGCATTTGGCAATAACGGTACCGGATGTTCTACAGCGACAGATAGTTGTGCTGTACCTTGTCGATCCAGCTCATGCTTGAAATTGTTATCCTGGCTATAGCCGTCAAAATCCCAGTAGCTGAGATCCGCTTTCACGCCAATCACATCTGCATGACTGAGCGTACTGAGTCCAAAACCGAAGAATAAGGTGGTGAGTATTTTTGCGCGCATGGCTCTATTCCCTAAAGCTTTATTAAAATTGGAAGTGTCTGGTTACTTAAAAGCATCTTCTTAATATGGAGTAGCAAGTGCATGATATAGAGAATTTCAAAAATGTATATCCTTAGATTTTGCAGGACAATAAGATGGTAGCGAGAAGCACACAACAAGCGAAAGAGTATGCATTATATGTCGCCGGTCAGGTGGCTCAGACGGGTGAATGGCTAGAGGTCAAACATAAATATAACCACGAACTGTATGCCCGTGTCGCTTTGGCAGATGCCAACACACTGGAACAGGCGATTCAGTCTGCCGTAGACGCAGAAGCCGAAATGGCTGCCTTAGAGCCGTTCCAGAAACAGAAAATTCTGCTGCATTGCGTACGCCGTTTTCGTGAGATTCATGAAGAACTGACCGAAATTCTGATTGCAGAGGGCGGTAAACCGCGTAAAGCGGCCGAAGCTGAAGTTGAGCGTCTGATTAATACCTTTCAGATTGCCGCACATGCCGTGACCCAGGTTGATCAGGGACGTATGCTGCCTTTGGCCGTGACTGCGGCAGCATCCGGTTATCAGGGTATTGTGAAGCAGGTGCCAATTGGTGCAGTGTCTCTGATCAGTCCGTTTAATTTTCCTTTAAACCTGACCGCGCATAAAATTGCTCCTGCGATTGCAGCCGGTTGTCCCTTTGTGCTGAAACCGCCGAGTCTAACCCCGATTTCTGCCTTAAAAATTGCCGAAATTCTGGCGGAAACCGATTTACCGCAAGGTGCCTTTTCGGTATTGCCCTGTCCGCGAGAGCTGGCCGATCTACTGGTCACTGATGAGCGTTTTAAATTACTCAGTTTTACCGGTTCCGATGCTGTGGGCTGGGATATGAAAGCGCGTGCCGGACGCAAAAAAGTGGTCTTGGAGCTGGGTGGCAATGCTGCTGTCATGATTGAGCCAGATACCGAAATTAACGATGCCTTGATTAACCGTCTAATTGGCGGGGCGTATAACCATGCCGGACAGGTGTGTATCAGTGTGCAACGCATTCTGGTGCATCAGCAGATTTATACTGAAGTGAAGGACAAACTGCTGGCAAAACTGAAAACGATTAAAGCCGCTGATCCGAATCTGAGCACAACCTTGGTTGGTCCGATGATCAAGGAAGATGAAGCCAAACGCCTGAAAAAATGGCTGGATAAAGCCGTGAAAAAAGACGCGAAAATCCTGATTGGAGGCGAATTGAATGGTGTGATGTTCGCACCGACCTTGCTGGAAAATGTAGACCACAGTCTGGAAATCTACCGTGATGAAGCCTTTGGCCCGGTGGCAATTCTGGAAGCGTATGCTGATTTCGAATCCGGTATTGCCTGTATCAACCGCAGCCGTTTTGGCTTGCAAGCTGGAGTGTATACCCAGAATCTGAACAAGATGCTGTATGCCTGGGATCATCTGCATGTCGGCGGTGTCATTATCAATGATATTCCGTCTTTCCGGGTCGATAACATGCCTTATGGCGGGGTCAAAGATTCAGGTCTGGGTCGTGAAGGAATTCAGTCAGCCATTCGCGACATGCAGGAAGAGCACATGCTGGTGATTAAAGCCTAAGTTTAGAATACTCATCGCTTCGATATCACAGGCAGCTTGTTTTAAATCTGCTTGTGATATTTAAACCGGTTTTTAAAGAGGTCAAAATTCCATGAGAGAATTTGATTTCCCATATCACGGCTTGGTCATGTGCCTTAGTATGAGCCGTTTCATCTTCAAATAATGATCTAAAAACAGATGCTGGATCAGAGTCTTGGAATACATTTTTTGAAACAGCGACCCTGTAGTAAAACTTAAGAAAAATATATTCCAAAAAGTTTGTTAATATATAACTTGTTTAATCTGCCTTATTTTGCAGAATTATTGAACGCTTAATTCGAATAGATTATAAATAACGAATATTTTAAGCAGAATTTACAGAAAAAATTTAAAAAAGTCAGTATTGTTAAATCATCTACAAGGTCAGTTTTTCGATCAGACTTTAAGCAAGATGTAAGACCTGCTGACCTGTTTGTACATTAGAATTCGACGCCCACAAGGTGCCCTCTAATTCAAACACCCAAAATTATTGAAAATCCTTCTTTTTTTGCTTGCGCCATAACCATAACAAGCAGCATCTAAAGGGATTAAAAGTTTAGGTGTTCTATGACAGAAACTCGTGAGAATTGGTCCGCACGATCAGGATTCATTATTGCAGCGATTGGTTCCGCCGTTGGCTTGGGGAATATCTGGCGTTTCCCTTATGTTGCCTATGAAAATGGTGGCGGGGCATTCCTGATCCCTTATCTGATTGCGATTTTCGCAGCAGGTTTACCTTTATTATTTTTAGACTATGCGGTCGGGCACAAGTTCCGCAAAGCGCCGCCTATGGCCTATAAAAAACTCATGAATGCCGAATCTCTGGGTTGGTGGCAGGTGATGGTCACTCTGGTGATCGGAATTTACTATGCCAGTGTCTTGTCTTGGGCCGGCAGCTATATGTTCTATTCCTTTGGACAGCAGTGGGGCACAGATACTCAAGGCTTCTTCTTCAATACTTACCTGCAAAATGGTGAGGGCCTGACTTTCGGTTTCGTACCTGTACTGTTCTTCGGTCTGGTAGTCGTTTGGGCAGCAGTCATGCTGATTCTTTACGGTGGCGTACGCCGTGGGGTGGAACTGGCGAATAAAATCTTTATGCCATTGCTGGTGATTTTATTCACGATCCTGGTGATTCAGGCAGTCCGTTTACCGGGTGCAGTCGATGGCTTAAATGCTTTCTTCACGCCAAACTGGGAAGCGATGGCCAACTATAAAGTCTGGTTAGCCGCTTTTGGTCATATCTTCTTCTCACTGTCAGTGGGCTTCGGGATTATGTTGACTTATGCCTCTTACTTGAAACGCAAAACTAACCTGACTGGTTCAGGGATTGTGGTGGCATTGGCCAACTCGTCTTTTGAAATCCTGGCGGGTATTGGTGTCTTTGCAGCACTTGGTTTTATGGCGTTTAGCTCAGGTGCTAAAGTTGAAGATGTGGTATCCGGCGGTATTGGTCTGGCCTTTATTGCGTTTCCAAAAATCATTTCCAGTTTAGGTGCAGGTGGTGACCTGTTTGGTTTCCTGTTCTTTGGTTCATTGACGGTGGCGGGTATTACCTCGATGGTGAGTATCCTGCAAGTTCCGATTGCCGCGTTCCAGGACAAGCTGGGCTGGTCAAAGAACAAGTCAGTGACAATCATTGCTGGTGGTTCAGCGGTGATTTCTACCCTGATGTTCTCGACACATAGTGCGATTACCTTTGTCGATATCATCGACTACTTTGCCAATAACATCGGTATTGTCGGTGGTGGCCTGTTATCGATTATTCTGTTGTCCTGGTTCCGCCGTCCATTAATGAAACAGCTGGAAGGCCATGTGAACGAGTTTGCCAGCGTGAAACTGGGTGCAAGCTGGAAGTTCATGCTGACGGTGATCACGCCTTTGTCATTATTACTGGCATTAGGCTTGACCCTGAAATCGATTATGGCAGAAGGCTATGGTGATTATCCCGCGAGTACGCTGTGGATGATCGGTGGTGGCACCCTTGCATTCTTTATTCTGGGCGCCATTTTATTCAGTCTAGTTAAAGATCGTCATAGTTAGGAGAACGAATATGAATACATCTGCATTGTTTATGATGATTTTCTCCATCGTTTTATTATGGGGTGGTCTGGTACTGGCTGTAATTCATCTGGCAAAAAATCCGGAAGAACCAGAAGACTAAAAATCTTCACATAAACCTACTGTTACCATAAATAGAAGTCATTATCATCCTTGATGATAATGACTTTTTTAATGGCTGATGCTTTGACATGATTTCCGTTTCAGATGGACAAGTGTATACAGCCTTTGCCGTGACTTTATTTGCCGGGCTGGCCACCGTGGTGGGTGGGGGGCTGGTATTATTCTTAAAAAAAACCAATTTCCGTTTGCTGGCCTTTGGTTTGGCCTTTGCTGCCGGTGCCATGATTTATGTCTCTTTAACCGAAATTCTGAACAAATCGATCGCGTCCTTTAGTCTGGTTTTTGATGAAAAAACCGGTTTTGCCTTTGGCACTTTTGCTTTTTTACTGGGCGTAGTTCTGGTGTTGTTGCTGGATCGCTTTGTGCCAAACCCACATGACACCATTGAGACCCATTCTGCCAAGGGCGTTAGTTCACCCCAATTACTGCGTACCGGCATGCTGACCCTGTTTGCGATTAGCGCACATAACCTGCCGGAAGGACTGGCGACGTTTTTTGCCACGCTAGAAAGTCCTGCTTTGGGTGCGTCACTGGCGGTGGCAATTGCGATTCATAATGTACCAGAAGGCGTGGCGATTGCCTTGCCGGTCTATATGGCCACCGGCCGTAAAGATTATGCGCTCTGGGCCAGTCTGGTTTCCGGACTGGCCGAACCACTGGGTGCAGCCTTGGGCTATTTTATTCTGGCGCCTTATATGAGTGAAACCGTCTATGGTCTGATCTTTGGGATAATTGGCGGTGTGATGGTTTATCTGGCGCTGGATGAATTATTGCCGACGGCAAAACGCTATTCTGAAGGTCATGAAACAGTCTATGGGCTGGTCAGCGGCATGGCGGCATTGGCGAGCAGTCTGGTAATTTTTAAGTTTATTCAATAAACCTCATATTCACTAAATCACAAGCCATAAAAAAGGCAGCTTGCGCTGCCTTTCATTTTAAACACATGACTTATGCAATTTTTTCTATACGGCAATAGAAGAAGCCGTCGCCTTGATCCGCTTTCGGTAACAATTGACGACCGTGAATCTGTTCGATGCCCCAATCGACTTCGATTTTGATTTCTTTGGCATCGGCATGTTGAGCAAAGAATTCGACCATCTGCTGTTCGTTTTCGGCTTTCAGAATTGAACAGGTGATGTACAGCAAAGTACCACCGACTTTCAGTTGCTGCCACATATTTTCCAGAATCTGCTTTTGCAGCTGTACCGTTTGCGGAATATCTGTAGAGTGACGTAACAAGCGAATATCCGGATGACGACGGATCACACCAATTGCAGAGCATGGTGCATCCAGTACGATACAATCGACCGGCTCCGGAGCGGTCCAGGTGATCGCATCAGCCGCGATAATTTCAACGTCGGCATATTCAGTTAACAGTAAACGTTCCAGATTTTCTGCCACACGGACTAAACGTTTAGCATCCTGATCAATGGCATACAGTTTTTTCGGGCTGTATTTTTCCAAGATATGCGCAGTCTTACCCCCTGGCGCAGCGCAGGCATCTACTACGATTTTGCCTTCAAGGTCAGGAACTAAGGTCGCACACAGCTGGGCATGTTCATCCTGCACCGAGAAACCGCCGGCTTCATAGCCCGGCAGGTTCGGAATATGCACATTCTGTTCCAGTACAATCCCAACTTCAGAAAGAGTACAGGCACGTGCTTCATAGCCTTCTTCTTCCAGAATTTCCAGATATTCATCACGGCTGACCTGATTGATATTGACACGCAAGGTAAGCGGCGCAATCTGTTTCAAGTCATGTGACAGCTCGGCAAGCTGTTCCGGCCAGTCTTTCTTTAAACGCTTGTAGAGCCAGCTTGGCAGGCCATGCGCCTGATTTAAAGCCAGGTCAAATTCTTCTGTTTCACGTGAAACACGACGCAGTACCGCATTGACCAGACCGCTTAAAGGTTCAAATCCCAGCTGTTTGGCTGCAGTGACGGTTTCTGAAATCGCAGCATGTGCCGGAATACGCGTACATAGAATCTGGTACAAACCCAAATATAAGCAGCTTTCTAGAGCCTGGTTATCAAGAGGTTTGGTTAATAGCGGCAGGGTGATGGCTTTCAGGCCATGCCACTGACGTAAACAGCCTAGCGTTAACTCGTGATAAAGACCACGGTCACGTTCAGACACAATATTAATATGTTGATTGAGTACAGAAGCAAGTGATTGGCCATTTTGTACAGCCAATAGCGTTTTTACAACTTGCGCGCGCAAATTCAAATTTTTAGCTGATGATTGAATTTGGCTCATGCGAATTTATATCCTACCGATAGTTTTTGAGTTTGATTAATTTGAACAGCATTCAGGGCTTTGCCGCCTGGCCATTGCAGATTGGTGATGCAAATGACATTTTGATCGCCACACATCACATGCACGCCATCTTTATCCAGGGCAATCACTTCACTAGGCAGGGCATTGCTTGCCTTTTGTGTGGAAAGTGATGAATTCCAGATGCGTAAATTGTTGCCGTCATCTAGCGGGGTGAATGCCACTGGCCAGGGATTAAAGGCACGAATATTACGGTCAATATCTGCTGCAGGCTGGGTCCAGTCAATTTGTGCTTCGGCTTTTGTCAGTTTATGCGCGTAGACAGTCAGATTTTCATCCTGAACTTCACGGGTCTCAAGATAGTGCTGTAAAGTCTGTTCCGATTCGAGCACGGCCACAATCGCCTCAGCACCTTGCAGCGCCAGTTTGTCATGCAGGCTGGCAGATGTATCTTCGGCGCTAATCGGGCACAGTGTTTTATACATCATGTCCCCGGTATCCAGACCGGCTGCCATTTTCATAATGGTCACACCTGTTTCGATATCGCCGGTAGCAATCGCGCGCTGAATCGGGGCTGCACCGCGCCAGCGTGGCAACAGCGAACCATGAATATTCAGGCAACCATATTTTGGCGTATCCAGAACCACTTGTGGCAGGATCAGGCCATAAGCTGCCACCACCATCACATCTGCATTTAAGGCTTTAAGTTCCGCTTGCGCCGCCAGACCTTCTTCAGTCGATGACTTGAAATGTAAAGGCTGATAGACCGAAAGATGATGTTCAAGCGCTAACTGCTTCACCGCAGATGCCGTGAGCTTTTGTCCACGTCCGGCCTTGCGGTCCGGTTGAGTATAGACCGCCACAATTTCATGTTCGGTTCTAAGCAACGCAGCCAATGCAGTCGCTGCAAATTCTGGTGTGCCTGCAAATATGATCTTCACACATGAAATTCCAAATAAACTTAAAAGCTATTATAAGCCAAAAGCCAAATTTCAGCCTAATCGTTGCAAAAACTTATCCGAGAAGCTTGGTGAGTGCTTGAATTTCAGTGGAATTTTTATATAAAAAAAACTCATGCAAATTGTAAAAATTATTCATGAAAGTTTTGTATTGTCCTGATGATGATGGCGGTATAGTAGATTTCATTAAGAAATTTTTATCGTCAGATCATCCAAATCTCTCTATAGACATTTTTGCCTGTATCTACACCCAAAAGGCCATCTTGTAAATCAAGGGCTTGTAGTATGATAGGTTTAAAATTCAACTGATTTAAGCTCCTTGTCAGTATGATTTAGCCAGAGTGGATCTGCCCGATTCATTGCAAGCTCAAACTTTGTTGGAAATATAAAATGCCTGACTATCGTTCAAAAACATCGACACACGGAAGAAATATGGCTGGCGCACGCGGTTTATGGCGTGCCACCGGCATGAAAGATGAAGATTTCGGTAAGCCGATTATTGCGGTGGTGAACTCGTTCACCCAGTTTGTACCGGGTCATGTGCATCTTAAAGACCTGGGTCAGCTGGTGGCACGTCAAATTGAAGCGTCAGGCGGCGTGGCCAAAGAATTCAATACTATTGCGGTCGATGACGGCATCGCGATGGGTCATGATGGCATGTTGTATTCATTGCCTTCGCGTGACCTGATTGCAGACTCGGTCGAGTACATGGTCAATGCCCATTGTGCCGATGCGATGGTATGTATCTCGAACTGTGACAAGATCACCCCAGGCATGTTAATGGCCGCGATGCGTCTGAACATTCCAGTAGTATTTGTCTCTGGCGGTCCAATGGAAGCGGGCAAGGTCAAAATCCGTGGCAATGAAAAAGCCATTGATCTGGTTGATGCCATGATTGTTGCAGCAGATGACAGCTTCACTGATGAAGAAGTTGCTGAATATGAACGTTCAGCTTGCCCAACCTGTGGTTCATGTTCAGGCATGTTTACCGCAAACTCGATGAACTGTTTGACTGAAGCACTTGGTTTATCGCTTCCGGGCAATGGTTCAACGCTGGCAACCCATGCCAACCGTAAAAAATTATTCGAGCGTGCGGGTCAATTGATTGTTGAAATCACTAAACGTCATTATGAGCAAAATGACTACAGCTTATTGCCACGTTCAATCGCGACCAAAGCAGCGTTTGAAAATGCGATGACTTTAGACATTTCCATGGGTGGTTCAACCAATACGGTTCTACATTTGTTGGCAGCAGCACACGAGGCAGAAGTCGACTTTACCATGACTGACATCGATCGTTTGTCACGTAATGTGCCAGTTCTTTGTAAGGTTGCGCCGGCGAAGCAGGACGTGCATATGGAAGATGTACACCGTGCCGGTGGCATCATGTCGATCCTGGGTGAACTGGATCGCGCGGGCTTGCTGGATACTTCTGTTCCAACCGTGCATGAAAAAACTTTAAAAGATGCCTTGGATAAATGGGACATCATCCGTACCGAAGATGAAGAGGTGTATCAATTCTTCAAATCGGCACCGGGCGGTGTTCCGACCCAGACCGCATTCTCGCAAGACCGTTACTATGCGCGCTTAGATGGTGACCGTGACAATGGCGTGATCCGTAATGCAGCCAATGCCTTCTCACAAGATGGTGGTCTAGCGGTACTTTACGGCAACATCGCGCTAGAAGGCTGTATCGTAAAAACTGCGGGTGTGGATGATTCAATCCTGAAATTCAACGGGACTGCACGTGTGTTTGAAAGTCAGGATGCTGCAGTTGAAGCCATTCTTGGCGGCAAAATCACTGCGGGTGATGTCGTCGTGATTCGCTATGAAGGTCCACGTGGTGGCCCGGGTATGCAGGAAATGCTGTATCCAACCAGTTACTTAAAATCGAAAGGTTTGGGTAAAGACTGCGCACTTTTAACGGATGGCCGTTTCTCGGGTGGTTCGTCTGGTCTGTCGATTGGTCACGTGTCGCCTGAAGCGGCTGAAGGCGGTGCAATTGGTCTGGTGGAAGATGGCGACCGTATCGAAATTGATATTCCAAACCGTACCATTCACCTGGCAGTGGATGATGCAACCATGGCAGCGCGCCGTGAAGCACAAGAAGCCAAAGGCTGGCAGCCTGCTGAACAGCGTCCGCGTAAAGTGTCTAAAGCACTGAAAGCGTATGCGATGCATACTACTAGTGCGTCGAAAGGTGCGGTACGTGATATCTAATTTGTAATTTTACAGATTTAAATAGCACTCCAGATGGGGTGCTTTTTTTATACAAGAAACTATCTTAAAATGAAAGAGGACTCCACCCGACAGTCAGGGTGGAGGTGAATTTCGTAAGTTTTTTAATTTAGCTTTAATTCGTTTTTATGTTAAAATAAAAGAAATATAACATTGTATTTAAATAAGTTTTAAAAAAAATGAAAATCAACAAGGCGTATAAATTTAGGCTTGAGCCTAATGAAGAGCAAGAGGTTATTTTAAACAATCTTGTTGGTTCTGCGCGTTTTGTTTGGAATCAAATTTTAGTTGTGTCATTTGAAATGTTTGCAAAGAATGAATTTATCAATGCAACCAATTTGGTGAATAAAATCACCAGTCTTAAAAAGAATCCTGAATATGCTTTTTTAGCAAATCATTCTAATGCTGTTTCCCTACAGCAAAAAATTCGTGATCTGGCTTCGGCTTGGACAAGGTTTTTCAATGCAAAAGAACATGCAAGATTAAAAGAAAATAAGCGTAAACCACGCAAGCCCAAATTCCTCAAACTCACTGATGGTTCTGAAATCCAGTTACGCCCACTGATGCCTAGATTTAAGAAAAAATCAGATGGTTACGATTCAATTAGATTGGTGCAATTTGATAAATATTGTCGAATTGAGGGTAATCGAGTTAAGCTGCCAAATGGCATAGGATTTGTGAAATTTAGAAAATCACAAGATATTCTAGGCACAATTAAGAATGTGACAATCAGTAAGAGATCAGGTCATTGGTATATTTCATTTGGCAGTGAAAAAGAGTTATTGGAAAATCCAGTACATTCATCCAAAACCGCAGTTGGTGTTGATTTAGGTGTCAAGAAATTAGTCACAACATCTGAGGGTGAGGTATTTAACCCAAAGAACAGTTTTAAAACCAACCAAATTAAATTAGCTAAACTTCAACGTAAGTTGAGCAAAAAAGTGAAGTTTAGTGAAAATTGGAAAAAGTTGAACACCACAATTAACAAGCTACATTATCATATTGCCAATATTCGGCATGACTACCTACATAAAGTCACGACAACTCTCAGCAAAAACCACGCAATGATCGTAGTTGAGGACTTAAAAGTAGCCAATATGTCGAAGTCAGCAAGTGGCACAATCGAGAAAAAAGGAAAGAATGTCAAAGCCAAGTCGGGCTTAAACAAGGCAATCCTAGATCAAGGTTGGTCAATGCTTGTTGATATGTTGGAGTACAAACAACAATGGCGAGGTGGTTTACTCGTTAAGATTGACCCGAAATACACAAGTCAAACGTGTAGCTCCTGCGGTCATGTTGCAAAAGAAAATAGGCTTACTCAGGCACATTTTGAATGTGTTGCGTGTGGCTTTAGCGAGAATGCGGATATTAACGCTTCTCGTAATATTTTGGCGGTGGGACACACCGTTTTGTCTGTGGAGGGTGGATGCGGTAAAGGTTGCCCGATGAAGCAGAAAGCAAGCGAAATCCGTGAGGAAGTCACCTAAGAGCTGATGCTTTTAGAATCCCCCACTTGAATAAAGTGAAAGTGGTGGGAGTATGTCAAACAATGGCCTTAAAATAAATTGTCCAAGACCGACACTTAAAATCGGTCATCGCCCAGGAAGAGAATAATGAGTAAAGATAATATCCGCGAGCATTCTGCCCCTGTTTATGAAGGTATTGAAAATGCACCGGCGCGTTCCATGATGCGTGCTACCGGTTTTAAAGATGCCGATTTTGAACGGCCATTTATTGGCATCGCTTCGACCTGGGCCAATGTCACGCCTTGTAATATGCATATTGATGGTCTGGCCAGAACCGTAGAGCAGGGCGTGAGTGCGGCGGGTGGCAAGGGCATTATCTTTAATACCATTACCATTTCAGATGGCATTTCCAATGGCACCGACGGCATGAAATATTCCCTGCTGTCACGGGAAGTGATCGCAGATTCGATTGAAACCGTGGTCGGCTGTCAGGCTTATGATGGTGTGATTGCCATTGGTGGCTGTGACAAAAATATGCCCGGCTGCATCATGGGATTGGCGCGCCTCAACCGTCCGGGGCTGTTTATTTATGGCGGAACCATCAAACCGGGTGAAGGTCATACCGACATGATTTCAGTGTTTGAAGCGGTGGGTCAATATGCCAAAGGTGAAATCAACGCGATTCAGGTCAAGCATATTGAAGAGGTTTCCTTGCCAGGTCCGGGTTCGTGTGGCGGTATGTACACGGCCAACTCGATGGCCTCTGCGATTGAAGCTTTAGGCATGAGCCTGCCGGGCTCTTCGGCACAGGAAGCGGTATCGGAAGACAAGCAAATTGACTGTGCCCGGGCCGGTGAAGCGGTGATGAACCTGTTGCGACTGGATATTAAGCCGCGCGACATCATGACCAAAGCCGCCTTTGAAAACTCGATTAAAGTCTTGATTGCGCTGGGTGGTTCGACCAATGGGGTACTGCATCTTTTAGCGATGGCACATACCGCAGGGGTTGAATTGAGTCTGGATGATTTCGTGCGGATTGGCAAAGATATTCCGGTGGTGGCCGACGTGCGTCCATCAGGTAAATATCTGATGTCAGAACTGATTGCGATTGGTGGAATTCAACCACTGATGAAGCGCATGCTGGATGCCGGCATGCTGGATGGCTCATGTCTGACGGTCACAGGTAAGACGCTGGCAGAAAATCTGGCCGATGTGCAGGACTATCCGGAAGGCCAGCAGATTATTCTGCCTTTTGATGCGCCCGTGAAAAAAGACTCCCATCTGGTGATTCTAAAAGGCAATCTGTCACCGAAGGGCGCGGTCGCCAAAATTACCGGTAAGGAAGGACTGCATTTTGCCGGTCCGGCCCGGGTATTTGAAGGTGAGCAGGGTGCCATGCGCGGGATTCTGGATGGTGAAGTCCAGCCGGGTGAAGTGGTGGTGATTCGCGGCGTCGGCCCTAAAGGTGGTCCGGGCATGCCGGAAATGCTGAAACCGACTTCTGCGATTATTGGTAAAGGTCTGGGCGCTTCGGTGGCTTTAATTACCGATGGACGCTTCTCTGGCGGCAGTCATGGTTTCGTGATTGGTCATGTGACGCCAGAAGCTTATGAGGGCGGCCCGATTGGTCTGGTACAAAATGGCGACCAGATTTCAATTAATGCGGAAACCCGGGAAATGACCTGGCATGTGGATGAGCCGGAGATTGCAGCACGTCAAGCAGCCTGGATCAAACCAAAACCGAACTATACCCATGGAGCACTGGCCAAATTCGCCAAACTGACCTCAGGTGCAGAAACCGGGGCGGTCACTGACTTGAATCTTGACCTCTAATCCATTGTTAAACATTGAACATTTGTTTATCTTAATCGGGCGTAAGACCCTCACCGACAGTCAGGTGGGGGATACAAGCGAGTGGCGATAGCCATATTAAAGATAATGTTTTCTTGGTTTTATTGCTTATTTTTGCTATAATTCAAACAATACAATTCTTTTATAAACAATGATTTAATGAAGATTTCACAACACTACAAGTTTAGGCTTCTGCCTAACCAAGAACAGGAAATATTGCTTAATCAAGCAATAGGTTCTGCTCGTTTTGTGTGGAATCAAATTCTCGCTAAATCATTTGAAATGTTTGCTAAAGATGAATATATTCGTTACGAAAGCATTGAAAAAAAATTAGTACCCCTTAAAAAAACACCTGAATTTTCTTTTCTTGGTCAAACATATTCAGCTTGCTTACAGCAAAAAATACGTGATCTTGCTCAAGCATGGGGTAAGTTTTATAACAAAAAAGAACAAGCTCGTTTAAAGCAAAACAAGCGGAAACCACGTAAACCCAATTTTTTTAAATTGGCTGATGGTGGTGAGATTGAGCTTAGACCACTCATGCCAAGATTCAAGAAGAAATTAGATGGTAAGCAATCTTTTAGACTTCCATTTGCAAATTGTGAGGTTATTGGTGATCGAGTTTCTTTGCCTAAAAAAACAGGTTGGATAAGATTTAAAAAATCACAAGAAATTGTTGGTAAAATTACAAGTATTACAATTAAGAAAATTTGTGGGCTTTGGTATGTTTCATTTTGTACTAACCGTGAAATCGAACAACCAATTCATCCATCAAAATCTACAATTGGTGTTGATCTTGGCATTAAGAAATTAATTACAATATCAACAGGTCAGGTATTTGACCCAATCAATAGTTTTAAAGCCAATCAAGTAAAGTTGGCTAGGCTTCAACGCAAGTTGAGAAAGAAAACCGAATTTAGTCAAAATTGGAAAAAACTTAATTTAAGGATCAATAAATTACATCATCATATTGCCAATATTCGGCATGACTACTTGCACAAAGTCACGACAACTCTCAGCAAAAACCACGCAATGATCGTAGTTGAGGACTTAAAAGTAGCCAATATGTCGAAGTCAGCCAAAGGCTCAATCGAAGAAAAAGGAAAGAATGTTAAAGCTAAATCAGGCTTGAACAAATCAATCCTGGATCAAGGTTGGTCAATGCTTGTTAATATGTTGGTGTACAAACAGCAATGGCGAGGTGGTTTACTCGTTAAAGTTGACCCTAAATATACAAGTCAGACTTGTAGTTCATGTGGTCACGTTGCAAAAGAAAATAGGCTCACTCAGGCAAACTTTAGTTGTGTCGAGTGTGGCTTTAGCGAGAATGCAGATATTAATGCTTCTCGCAACATTTTAGCGGTGGGACACACCGTTTTGTCTGTCGAGGGAAGATGCGGTAAAGATCGCCCTGTGAAGCAGAAAGCAAGTGAAATCCGTGAGGAAGTCACCTAAGAGCTTTTGCTTTTAGAATCCCCCACTTGAGCTAGTCGAAAGTGGGGGGAGTATGTCAAGACTTGATATAAGTTTTTACACCATGCAGGGCTTTTGCTCTGCGATCTTAAAAATAGATTATTCTGTACAGATTCAATTTTTTGAACTGCACACCGTCATCTTTGTCGAGGCCGAACTCATGTCCCTGTTACGCCGTTGGTTTGATCCAATCCGATCGAGTTGGTTTTACCAGAAACCAATCCGTCAAACGGTGTTATCTATTCAAGATGGGCTGAGTATCCATTTAAGACTGGATGATGTGTACAGCTATCTGGCGGTACAGCAGCTGCCCCAGCTCGAAGAAATTTTAAGTCCGCAGCTCAAGCCGCTGAAAGTAATTATTTCCAGTTCGCATGCAGCCCCCCCAAATCAGATGTCTTTTGATGAATGGCAGCACTACACCCTAAATGATGCCAAGATTCTGTCGAAACAGCATCGTTTTAGTTTTCATGACACGCCAGAATTGCCCAGCGCTGAAGCCTTGCAACAGGCGGAACTGATTTTACGGCATACCCCGCTGCGCGGGCAGGATTTTCTGTATTTGCTGGAAGATGTGTTTCATATGTTGTGGCAAAAACAGACCGGAAAATTACGAACCCTTTATGCCATGGCCAGTCGTCATCATCAGCCACAGGACTTTCCCGAACGTATTTTTGACCAGACCCCGATTCTGGCCAGCTATTTTAATTTAGGCGGACGCCAGTATCAGGCAGTCGATGACCTGTTGCGTCTGACCCGGCGTCTGGAGCAGCAAAAACTGCTGACCGGTAATCCGATTTTTATGATCGATCACATTGAATGGCGTGAGCATCTGATCAGTGATGCTGAAGAGCTGAACGAGATCCAGTCGATGGATCCGGAACTGGACTTGTATCTCGCGCTGGAAGATCCGATTTCCTGGCTGCTCCTAGCTTACATCAAGGAAGAACTGGCGGATTATTATAATATCCAGCTGAATATCTATCCCTTGTCCTATCGTGGCCGGGATGAGTTTGACTGGAGTCTGGCCACACGTTTATCCAAACGGACTGACGTAGAATTTACCCCGTTCTGCCGACCGACCGAGCAGGCGATCGCGCCAATGGCACAGTTATTTTATAGCTGTCCCGAGGAGCAGCGGATTGAGGCGATGTACCAGATCTTGCAGGCCGTCTGGACCCGTGGTGAAGACCTGTCTTATGCACCCCATTTCAAGCATTTGCAGCAACAGTTAAATATTGTAGATCTGACCCAGGACGATATTCTGGCCAAGCTGCAGGACAATGATATGCTGTGTGAAATGAAGTCGCAGCCGAATTTTCCGGTACTGGAACTGCGCATAGATGATCAAAGTTATACATTTAATAGCTTATATCGGGTCTGGATGATTGAAAGTATTTTCAGTAATGTGTTAGAAGAAAAGTATAAGAGTAATAATCAAACTGAAAGTGAACTGAAAAAACATGGAAAAGATCAAAGCTGAATCACTAGAACATGCACGTCAACAGATCGATGCCATTGATACAGCTTTAGTTGAGCTGATCGCTGCGCGTCAATTTTATGTTGATCAAACCACCCGTTTCAAAAAAACTGAAACCGATTTGCAGTCACCAGAACGTATGGAACAGATTGTAGAAAATGTTAGGGCATTGGCGCAAAAGCAGGGCCTCGATCAGGAGTTTATTGAACATCTATACCGTGAAATGTTCCAATACTTTATTCAACGTGAACTGAAAGAGTTTCGTCCTTAAACAGGCTCATTTCAGTTCAACTACGCCGGACGATCTTCAAGCTATGCAGGAGATCTTGCTGTAGCCATGGCGATTTTTAAGCATAACATCGCCTTTTTGCAAAAATAATTTATCCATAAAAAGCCCATTCAGCCAATTGCCTAAAGCCTTGCCTGGACAGGCTTTGCACGGTTTTATAGAAATTATGGTAAAAAAAAGAAATTGATTTTATTAAATATTTTTACAATGTAAGTTTGATTTAATTTAAAAAGTATATATATTGTATATACATCTTTTGCAAAGCAGTCTTTATTTTGGAGAGATAAGCAATGAGCGAGCAAATCAAAAAAATAAAGACAGGCAAGAAAGATGGACAACTTTTAATTCGTATTCAGAGTACGGAGCGTGATGAATTTATTCGTCTCTGCGAAGAACTGGATACTAGTGCTGCTCGTGAATTAAGAAAATTTATTCGTGGTTTTGTGAAACAACACAAGCCTAACGAATAGCCTTACTAGGGAGTAATACCATGGCTAAGCAAGTTAAATCTTTAAAGCAAGAAATCAAAGCACGTTTGAAAAAGATTTCAAAACATAAAGGCAAATTGAAGCAACTGAAGCAAGCGCTTAAAAAACAGAAATAAGCCAACGCGAATCAATTGCCAGTCACTTAAAACAGTTCATTCTAGACAGACTGTTTTAGGCTACAAAAAAGACCGAACATATATGTTCGGTCTTTTTGCTTGCAACAGGCTGTGCCCAGGCATCGCTGAATTTTATTTTTTATCGACCAGACTGAAGAACCAGTTTAAGAACAGGGCTGCAAACGTTGCCGTACCAATACCACCCAGATTGAAGCTACCAAAAGTCAGGGCAAAATCACCCGTACCTAAAATAATGGTCACCGCAGCCACCATCAGGTTCTTGTTCTGCGAAAAATCGACCTTGTTCTCAATCCAGATTTTGGCACCAGCAATAGTAATCAAACCAAAGACTATAATCGAAGCACCGGTCAGAATCGCTGTCGGAATCGTATGAATAATCGCACCAAACTTAGGCGATAAACCCAGGAACACAGCAAAGACACCCGCGACGGCAAAGATGATAGTCGAGTAGACCCGTGTTACGGCCATCACGCCAATGTTTTCACCATAGGTGGTCATACCCGGCGCACCCACACCACCCGCTAAAGTCGTGGCAATACCATCTGCAACAAAGGCTTTACCAATATGCGGATCCAGGTTTTCACCGGTCATCGCACCTACGGCTTTAATATGGCCCAGATTTTCAGCCACCAGAATCAAGGCAATCGGCGCAATGATCAGCATGGCATTCAATTCAAAGGTCGGTGCATGGAAGGTCGGTAAACCGAACCAGGCTGCTTGCTGAATGGGAAGGAAGTTGATTGCAGTGCCATAACCCATGACATTGCTGAGCATGAAATAGATCAGATAGGCCAGTAACAGACCGACCAATAATAGCAGGCGTTGCAGCAGGCCTTTGGTAAAGACGGCAATCGAGCCCATGCACATCACGGTAACGAGAGACATCCACATATTAAAGGTGTTGCCCATGACGCTTTTAACCGTGACTGGAGCAAGGTTCAGGCCAATGATCATCACCACGGCACCGGTCACTACCGGTGGCATCAGCTTTTCGATCCAGCGGGTGCCCGTCGCCATGACCAGAAAGCCCATCAGCGCATAGAAGATGCCACATGCGATAATCCCGCCTGCTGCAACGCCAATATTCGGATTCAGTCCGCCACCACCCGCATAACCAGTTGCTGCGATGACCACACCAATAAAGGCAAAGCTTGAACCTAGATAACTTGGAACCCGGCCACCGGTGATTAAAAAGAACAGGATGGTACAGATCCCTGACATTAAAATTGCCAGGTTTGGATCAAAGCCCATTAAAAAAGGTGCCAGTACGGTTGCGCCAAACATGGCAAAGGCATGCTGTACACCCAAAACTACCGTTTGTGCGGGTGGCAAATACTCTGCGGTACCTACTGGTCGTGCATCGATACTGCCCTCATACGGGCGCCATTTGGGAAACCAACTGGACATAAAATGAGCACTCAAAAGATAAATTGTGCACATCATACTCCGGTTTTTTGGAAGTTTTAATCACTCCTTTCAACTTTTTGTTCAAGTTAATTCATTGACTTTTATTTATTTTTTATCAATTGGTAAATATTTTTAATATAAAAGTAGCGTTAAATCAGTGAATTAATCATATAGCTATGCTTAAAATTCACTCATAAAGATTTGTTATTTTAGTTATAAAAAATACGATGCAGTGAGTGGTTTTGGCCAATTCATGTACAAAAAAAGCACATCACCAAGATGTGCTTTGAATGCGAGGGCGAAAAATCAGCCGGTATTACGTAAACCGGCTGCAATGCCGGCAATGCTGACCATTAAGGCATGATCGACCGGGGTATTTTCAGCCTGCTGCTGTTCCAGATATAAACGGCGACGTTTCATCAGTTCAGCTTGCAGTAAGTGCAGTGGTAACAAATAGGGTTTACGTACTTTCATCGACTGATCCAGTACACCGTTACTGCTCAGGAGTTTCGATTCGCCTTTTAAGCTCAACAGGGTTTGTACAGCATCCTGCAAACGCTGACGCAGTTCTGTTCCCAGAACTTTAAGATCTTCATCCTGAGTCAAATGCGATTCATAATATAGCGCCACATTGGCATCGGCTTTGGACAGTACCATTTCCAGCATATCAATCAGGGTCTGAAAATACGGCCACTCTGCCAGCATCTCATCCAGTACCGTGCGTTGTCCCTGATCCAGTACCGCATTTAATGCAGCACCGGTACCGAGCCAGGCCGGTAACATCAGGCGAATCTGGGTCCAGGCAAAGACCCAGGGAATCGCTCGCAGTGATTCAATCCCACCACTGACTTTACGTTTCGCCGGCCGTGAACCCAGTGGCAGCATTTGCAGTTCAAGTTCTGGCGTGACGGTACGCAGGTATTTCACAAAATGCGGATTTTCCCGGACGGTCTGGCGATAGACCTGCACCGATAGCTCGGTCATTTGATGCATCAAGTCGCGCCATTCCTGTTTGGGTTCAGGTGGCGGGAGTAAGGTCGCTTCCAGTGTTGCAGCGGTATAAATTTCCAGATTCTGCAGGGCGATTTCTTCCAGACCGAATTTGAAACGGATCATTTCGCCCTGTTCAGTCACCCGGATCGCACCTGAAATCGACCCTGGCGGTTGAGAGAAGAGTGCCTGCTGGGTTGGCGCACCGCCACGGCTAATTGAACCGCCACGACCATGGAACAGGGTCAATTGCACGCCATGTTGCTGGGCGATCGCCGTCAATTCTTCTTGGGCACGATACTGTGCCCAGTTGGCCGACATAAAACCGGCATCCTTGGCAGAATCCGAATAACCAATCATCACTTCATGCTTGCCCTGAATATGCTGTTTGTACCAGTGCATATTGAACAGGGTCGACATGGTTGCGGCTGCACAATCTAGATCTTTCAGGGTTTCAAAGAGAGGGACAACCCGTAGCGCCTGCTTGATGCCGGCTTCTTTCTGTAGCAATAAAACCGCCAGCACATCACTTGGATATTCCGCCATCGAGATGATATAAGCACCCAGAGATTCGCTCGGTTGCTCGGCTAGCGTACGCATGGTGGCAAACACTTCCTGTACATCCGGATGTTCAATCAGGCTGCCTGCTGGCTCATTCAGATGTTTTGGCAGCAACGGACGTTTGCTTTGCAGCTCTTGCAGTAAAAAGTTTTGCCGTGCCTGTTCAGTCCAGGTTTCAAAATTCCCCAGTCCTAAATATTCGGTAATCGCAGAAATCGCCTGACGGTGACGGCCGGATTCCTGACGGATATCCAGTTTTAGTAGTTCGATCCCAAAACTGTTGACCCGGTAAATAAAGTCCAGCAGGCTGCCATTGGCAATTTCGGCCAGATTGCAGTCCATTAGCGAGCGGTAGCATGTCAGGAGCGGTTGTAAAAGTTCGTCTTTACTTTTAATCACCAGACTGTCATCGGCATCATTGCCTTTTAATTTTTCTGCCAGCCAGTGCCGCGTCGCTTTCAGGCGGGTACGGGTGTCACGTAAATATTCACGATAGGGTTCAGGATGGGGCTGGCCCAAAGCTTCAGAAATTTCCGGACTGCATTGCTGAATGGACAGTTCCCAGCGCAGGTTTTCAATATCGCGTACATAGAGATCGGCTGCTTTCCAGCGCGACAGCCACAGTACTTCCTGAGTGACGGTGTGGGTGACATTGGGGTTGCCATCGCGGTCACCACCCATCCATGAGGCAAAACGTACTGGTGCGACATCTAAGGGCAGGTTCTGGCCGCATTGCGCCTGAACCATGCCATTTAGTTCGCGGATAAATTTCGGGACCGCATTCCACAGGGTCTGTTCAATGGTGGTAAAACCCCATTTGGCTTCATCGATCGGAGTCGGGCGATGCTGACGGATTTCATCGGTTTGCCAAGCGGAGCTAATCAGCTGTTTCAGATCGGCCAGAACGGCCTGACGTTCACGTGGCGTCAGTTTCTGCTGGTCGAATTTGGACAGGGCATTATTGATGCCATCATATTTTTGAATCAGGGTACGGCGGCTGACTTCTGTGGGATGCGCAGTCAGGACCAGTTCAATTTTCAGTTCACAGATTTGCTGATACAGCGTATCTGCAGAAATTTCCTGCTGTTTAAATTTTTCAAATAAAGGCACCAGAGGATTGGGCGATTCTGCAGTGTCATCAAACTCGCTCTGACGGCGACGACGTACCACATGATATTGTTCGGCAATATTGGCAAAGTTTAAAAAGTGGGTAAAAGCACGGGTCAGTGGCAGGATTTCTGCATCTTCCAGACTCAAAAACAGTTGTTCCAGTTGTTTTTCTGCTTCGACCTGTCCATCGCGAGCGCCTTTGGACAGGGCACGGATCTGCTCGATCTGATTAAACAAATCCTGCCCGGCATGTAATTTTAAGGTTTCCCCAAGCAAATTACCCAGTAAGCGTACGTCTTCGCGTAGTGGTGCATCAATCTGTTGAATCATTTTTTATTCCCTCACATGCATGCTTTGACTATACCGCGACTGCATGACAATCCAAGTCCCCTAGAGACAAAAGTTGCAGAGCATTGGCTACTTTTTTAGCAACTTTTAGGCCACATATGGTTATCGGTGCTCGATCCTGAGAGAAGGCTTTAGTCAGGCAGGGCATATTTCAGCATAAACAGTTCAATGGCCTCGCTAATAATCTGTTGCTGTTCTGCGCTTGAAGGGGGAGGGCTGAGACCCAACAGGATTTTCTGATGACGGGTTCCGGTCAGCAGGGACACGATCAGCTCGGTCTGTTTTTCTGGAAGATCGACCCGAATAAAGCTGTACTGTTGGGCCAGAGCAAAGAAATCATTCCAGACTGCATCCAGTTTGTTATGCGAGGCCTGATAAAACTGTTCTGCCAGAGGACTTTGCTGCGAGGCCAGTTCCATCAGTAGCAGGTCCAGCTTGATCGCTTCTGGTAAATGAATAATATTTAAAGCGCGCTGACAGGCCTGATAAAACTCCTGCGCAAAGTCACTGCTCGGCTGCAAGAGTTGAGGATGTTCATGCAGAATGGCTTCACAGGTATCCTCAATCGCACAGCTAAACAGGGTCGCCTTATCCTGAAAATGGTTATACACCGTCAGCTTGGTTACACCTGCCTCACGTGCAATCTGGTTCATGCTGGAGGCATGATAGCCATGCGCTAAAAACAGCGCTTTGGCCACGCTGAGTATGCGCTGACGCTTTTCCAGATCCTTGGGTCGTCCTACAGGTATTTGCACAATTTCTTCCAAAAAAAGTCAACACGGTCATTGCTTTGATGATTCAGTTGTAATTAGTGTACCGGGTGGTATATTAATTAAAAAACAAGCAATTCAATATTTCAGCATAGTTTGCCCTAAAAAAGATGATCAGATAAGAGCGAATAAGATGAGCAGGATTTACAGCGTATTGGCTGGCATGGTGGTGCTTTGCAGCGTGACCTTAACCGGGTGCAGCAAAGATACTGCTGCAGCACAACAGGAAGTTCCCTTTGTCATGGTGGCCACACCCACCACTTCACAGCATGAATTAAAAAGTTATGCCGGTGATGTGCAGGCGCGCCAGCAAACGGCGCTGGCCTTTCGGGTCGCTGGACAGGTGACCCAGCGCTTCGCCGATGTGGGTGACCAGGTCAAAGTCGGGCAAGTCCTGGCAACTCTGGATGTCAAAGATGCCCAGCTGCAGCTGAATGCAGCACGTGCCCAGCTGGAAAGCGCGCAGTCTGCCACTAAGATTGCTCAGGATGAATTACAACGTTTCAAGCAGTTATTGCCATCCAATGCCGTGAGCCGCTCACAATATGACGCGATCGAAAACCAGTACAAGACCGCCCTGTCAAATCTGAAGCAGGCACAATCCAATTATGATACCGCTAAAAACCAGACTGCTTATAATCAGCTGATTGCCACCAGAAACGGCGTAATCACTGCACGCAATATTGAAACAGGTCAGGTGGTCGCTGCCGGGCAGGCTGCGTATGAACTGGCGATTGCCGGTGAGCGTGAAGTAGTGATTGGCGTACCGGAACAGGCTATTTCGGAGATCAAGGTTGGACAGGCAGCTACAGTGACATTATGGTCCAAACCTGAAGAAAAATTTGCCGCTTTTGTTCGCGAGATTTCACCGGCAGCGGACCAGTCGCGTACCTTCCGGGTTAAAGTTTCCTTACGTGAAGGCAATGGCCAGATCCAGTTAGGACAAAGTGCCCGGGTATTTTTTCAGCATAGCCGCGACAATATGCTTAGTGTGCCGCTATCCAGTGTCTCGGCAACGGATCAGCAGGCTTATGTCATGGTGGTCCAGCCGGATCATACCTTACGTAAAGTCCCGGTCCAGCTCGGTGCCTATGGCCGGGACAGTGTTCCTGTACTCAGTGGCCTCAAGCCGGAAGACTATGTGGTGATTGGCGGCGTACATCTGCTGCGTAACCAGCAAAAAATCAATCCGATTGATCGTGAAAACCGTCGTGTGACCATTCAGGCAGGGAGTTAAGCATGAACTTTAACCTGTCGGAATGGGCCTTAAAAAATAAAGGTCTGGTGCTGTATTTTATGATCTTGCTGGGTCTGATCGGTATCGTCTCTTATTCCAAACTGTCACAAAGTGAAGACCCGCCTTTTACCTTTAAAGTCATGGTGATCCAGACCTATTGGCCGGGTGCCAGTGCCAAAGAAGTATCCCTACAGGTCACTGACCGGATTGAAAAGGAACTGATGACCACGGGACAGTATGACCGCATCATGGCCTATTCGCGCCCGGGTGAATCCATGGTGACTTTTGTTGCCAAGGATTCCCTGGCTTCGAAAGATGTGGCTGATGTCTGGTATAACGTGCGCAAGAAGGTGGGCGATATCCGGCATGAATTGCCACAAGGGGTGCAAGGTCCGTTCTTTAATGATGAATTCGGCGATACCTTTGGCAATATTTATGTGCTCAAGGGTAAAGACTTTGATTATGCCACTTTAAAAGAATACGCTGACCGTTTGCAGCTGCAACTGCAACGGGTCAAAGATGTGGCCAAAGTTGAGCTGATTGGCCTGCAAGACCAGAAAATCTGGATTGAGATTTCCAATACCAAGGCCATTCAGCTGGGCGTTCCAGTCATGGCGATTCAGCAAGCCCTGCAGCAGCAAAATGCCACCACCCAGTCCGGTTTTTTTGAAACCGGTTCAGACCGGATTCAGGTGCGGGTCAGTGGTGCATTAAACAGTGTTGAAGAATTAAGACAGATGCCGCTGCTGGTCAATGGCAAAACTATTCAGCTGGGAGATGTCGCAGAAGTCTATCGTGGCTTTAGTGATCCGGCCCAGCCCCGGATGCGCTTTATGGGCGAAAACGGCATTGGTATTGCTGTATCGATGCGTAAGGGTGGGGACATCATTGCTTTGGGTAAGAATCTGGAACAGGAATTCGCCCGTCTGCAAAAAGCCCTGCCACTCGGCATGGAGCTGCAAAAAGTCTCCGACCAGCCGGTGGCAGTCAAACGCAGTATTAACGAATTTATGAAAGTGCTGGCAGAAGCGGTGATTATCGTATTGCTGGTCAGTTTTTTCTCGCTCGGTTTCCGGACCGGTCTGGTGGTGGCTTTCTCGATTCCGCTGGTGCTGGCCATGACCTTTGCCGGTATGCAGCTGTTTGATGTCGGACTGCATAAAATTTCCTTGGGGGCCCTGATTCTGGCCCTCGGTCTTTTGGTCGATGATGCCATTATTGCGATTGAAATGATGGCGATTAAAATGGAGCAGGGTTATAGCCGTTTACAGGCTGCCGGGCATGCCTGGCGCACCACGGCTTTTCCGATGCTGACCGGGACCCTGATTACCGCTGCCGGTTTTCTACCGATCGCCACTGCAGCCTCGAGTACCGGGGAATATACTCGTTCGATTTTCCAGGTAGTGACCATCGCATTGCTGGTGTCCTGGCTGGCCGCGGTACTGTTTGTGCCATATTTAGGCGATAAACTTCTGCCGGATTTCAACAAAGATTTAATTCAAAAAGCGCCGTGGTATCAGCGTCTCTGGGCACGTCTGCGTAAACAGCCGGAACCTCAGCCGATGGTGCATCATGCCGGCGAACATTATGACCCTTATCAAACCCGGTTTTATCAGGGCTTTCGCCGTTGGGTCAATGCCTGTGTGACCTATCGTAAAACTGTTATTGCTGCCACGGTCGGAATTTTTATTCTGTCTATTTTAATGTTTAAGCTGGTGCCGCAGCAGTTTTTCCCGCCCTCGAACCGGGCTGAAATTCTGGTGGATCTCAAACTTGAAGAAGGTGCTTCCCTCAAAGCCACTGAAGCTGCAGTAAAAAAAGTCGAAGCCTTTTTATCGAAACAAGAGGGCATTGATAACTATGTGGCTTATGTCGGGATGGGCTCTCCACGTTTCTATTTACCGCTCGATCAGCAGTTGCCGCAAACCAGTTTTGCCCAGTTTGTGGTATTGGCTTCATCGCTGGAAGATCGTAATGAAATCCGCAAATCCTTAAGTGACCAGATTCGAAAGTTATTGCCAGAAGTGCGTACCCGGGTGTCCTTGCTGGAAAATGGCCCGCCTGTGGGCTATCCCCTACAATTCCGGGTGTCGGGTGAAGATCTAGGATTAGTCCGTGAATGGGCGCAGAAAGTTGCAGCCACCGTGGGAGAAAATCCGAATACCACCAATGTGCATCTGGACTGGGGGGAGCCGAGCAAAGTCATCAAATTGCAGATTGATCAGGATCGTGCCCGTCAGTTGGGGGTGAGCAGCAGTGAACTGGCCAATGTACTCAACAGCTCGATTTTGGGGGCCGGCATTGATCAGTATCGGGAAAAACGTGAACTGATTGAGATCCGTTTGCGTGGTGCGCAGGCTGAACGGGTGGAAGTAGCATCTTTAGCCAGTCTGGCTATTCCGACCGCAACCGGTACATCGGTACCTTTGGCGCAACTTGCCAAAATTGAATACAGCTTTGAAGAAGGTTTGATCTGGCATCGGAATCGTTTACCGACTATTACCGTGCGTGCCGACATTCGCAGCACATTGCAGCCCGCTACTGTGGTCAATCAACTCAAAGAGCCACTGGAAAAAATCCGGTCAGAGCTACCAAATGGCTATCTGCTGCAAGTGGGCGGTACAGTTGAAGAATCAGCTCGTGGACAGAACTCGGTTAATGCAGGAATGCCACTCTTTTTGGCGGTGGTGATGACCTTGCTGATGATTCAGCTCAAGAGCATCTCACGGGCCTTTATTGTGTTCCTGACCGCGCCTTTGGGCATTATCGGAGTGGTGTTATTCCTGTTAATTTTCAATAAACCTTTCGGTTTTGTTGCGATGCTCGGGACGATTGCATTATCCGGAATGATCATGCGCAACTCGCTCATTCTGATTGACCAGATTGAGCAGGATATTCAGGCCGGAGAGTCGCAGTGGGATGCCATCATCAATGCCACGGTACGCCGTTGTCGTCCGATCGTATTGACCGCACTGGCTGCAGTTCTGGCGATGATTCCCTTGTCCCGCAGTATTTTCTTCGGGCCAATGGCGGTGGCGATTATGGGTGGTTTGATTGTGGCGACACTTCTGACCCTGTTTTTCCTGCCTGCACTATATGCACAGTGGTTTAAAGTGAAAAAAAGTTTAAATTCTGTTTAAATTTGTCATAATTTCAGGTGCGAAATTTGGAAATTTTCAATATAGTAGCACCTGAGATTTTTATAATTTAAAAAAATAAGTAATTGCTGCATTGGCCGAGCTGCCAATACGGTAACGAGGTTGAACCGAACATGACTCAAGATACATTAACCAAGATGCGACGTTCCGTAGCAATGGCTTATGTCTTCATGTTTTTGGCCTTATTTACCTTGTTTAGTGGACTATTGGCTTACTGGTTCGCACGTAAAGTCACTCAAGTTGATTATGCTGAAGTCTGGTTACAGGCACAGGCACTGTGGATCATGCGCAATATCGTGATTTATACCATTTTGGCGATCTTTGCTGCACTGTGGTTTATTCCCCTGTTTTTCTTTGCCTGGGACAGCCAGCTCTGGGTTAAAGCCTGTGTAGTGACCGGCGTGATTTTCAGCTTTATTGCCTTTATTTTCCTGATCAATGCCTGGTTTAAAGGCATCCATAAATTCTCTCAAAACAAAGCTGTGTTCTAAAGCGTATAATTTTTTTCATATTTCCCCTTGTAAAACTCGGTTTGACCCCAATTTCAGACCTCAGTTGAATATTAAACAAAATTCCGTGAGGAGCATCGCCAGACATGGCTAAACGTGATTATTATGAGGTTTTGGGCGTCGCTAAAACCGCTAGTGATGATGAAATCAAAAAAGCCTACCGTAAGTTGGCGATGAAATATCATCCAGACCGTAACCCGGACAATGCTGAAGCTGAAGAGAAATTCAAAGAAGCAGCAGAAGCCTATGAAGTGCTCTCTGATGGTGAAAAGCGCAGCATGTACGACCGTATGGGTCACCAGGCCTTTGAAGGTGGTATGGGCGGTGGTGGCGGCTTCGGCGGTGGTTTCAGCGCAGAAGACATTTTCAGCCAGTTCGGTGATATTTTCGGTGGTGCTTTTGGTGGCGGCGGTGGTCGTGGCCAGCAACGCGCACGCCGTGGTTCCGACTTACGCTATGTAATGGAACTGACCCTGGAAGAAGCGGTCAAAGGCGTCAAGAAAACCATTACCTTTACTGCACCGGCACCGTGTGATGCCTGTGATGGTAAGGGTTCAAAAAATCCAAACGATGTAGAAACCTGCCGTACCTGTCATGGTGCCGGTCAAGTGCGCATGCAGCAAGGTTTCTTCTCGGTACAGCAAACCTGTAGTACCTGTCGCGGTCAGGGCAAGATCATCAAGAACCCATGTAATAAATGTCATGGTTCGGGGGTGTCGGATCGTCAGCAAACTCTGGAAGTCACGATTCCTGCAGGTGTGGACAATGGCGACCGCGTACGCTTGACCGGTAAGGGTGAAGCAATTCGTGATGGTCAGTCAGGTGACTTGTACGTAGAAGTTGTGGTGCGTGAGCATGAAATCTTCCAGCGTGATGGCGCTGACCTGTATATGGATGTGCCGGTATCGATTGCTGATGCAGCCTTAGGTAAGGAAGTTCAGATTCCTACGCTAGATGGCCGTGTTAGCCTGAAAATTCCGGAAGGTACGCAAACAGGTAAACTGTTCCGTTTACGCGGTAAGGGTGTTAAACCGGTACGTACCAGCATGCAAGGTGACTTGCTGTGCCGTATTGTGGTGGAAACTCCAGTGAATTTAAGTGCACGTCAACGTGAACTGTTGAAAGAACTGCAAGAAACCATGGATGGTGAAGACAGCAAATCATCACCAAAGAAAAAATCATTCTTTGATCGTTTGTTTGACTGATCATAAATAGAGAAAAAGGACGCGAAAGCGTCCTTTTTTGCACTTTAAATTTATACTATGATAGAAATAGAATTAGGTGCTTGAAATGGGTTCTAACAATGGGATTTCGCATAAGAGATTTTATGTTAAATATAGTCTCAGGCTAATAATTTCAACTATCTTAGTAAACTCAAAAAATTATCAAAACTATCAGATACTTCTACTAATTTTAATTTGGGTTGTCCATGTTGATCTTTAATATACTGATCATGGTACATAAGAACTACTTTCGGATTATTAACGTCAGATCTGTAGTCAAATCCGATATAGTCACCACAACCATTTAGTCCAAAAATGACTATCCTATCGTGGCCATATATATCCTGATCTTGACAGTTTTCAATATGATCACCTCCTATATCCTTTCCAAAACAACAAAAGGCTATGCTAGATTCTCCAACTTCATTGTTAGAATCAGGATATTCAAAGCTATTCTCAATAAATTGCACCCCATTGTGAGAAGTAAGCAGATTTTTATAACTTAAAGGGAAATTAATTTTATTATCTTGCTCAAAATTTTCTATGACCTTTACGTCGATTGATCCGAAGTCATACATAATATTTAAATTTTGATAAAGCATTTGATTTTTTACCTGCTAAGAGTAACGAAATCTCGTATAACAACCATTATGTTAAATGGTATCAATATTCGAGAAATTTTCTTTTATACTAAATGAAAATTTATGATATTTGACTCAACTTATGAATCCAACAATCGAGACAATTTTAAGAAAATTAGACAGCTTAAAGCTCACTCAAGATTTTTTCTTTGTGATGAATAAAACCACTCATTTAAGGTATGCAACTATTTATGAAACAGATGGAATAGGATTCAGAAATCTAGGAAATGCTGAAGATATATTTCAAGAAATACATGATCTTATGGATAATGATGAATTAGATAATGGCATCTACAGTTATTATTCTATTGATAAAAAAATAATCCACCACACTAACTACAATCCTGAATTATTTTGGGATGATGCAATGGAATTAGTCCTATATCAAACTTATGGAGTAATTCCGTTTGATACTGAACGAAAAGCTCAATTAGAAGAAAGCCTTTCACAAGAAAAAATAAAGGAAACGCTTGTATATGCTTGCCATCTTAACTTAGTAGATCAGATAGATTTGTTGCTTTCAAAAAAAATAAGTAAAGGTGAATTAAATAGAGATCTCAAAGGAATAGGAACACCTTTAGGTTTGAGCATTCAGGAAAATAATGCTGATTTAGCTAAAAAACTCTTAGAGCTCGGTGCAGATCCAAAGAAAAAGTCATTTGCCTACACGCCACTTGAATTGGCATTTAGATATTCAGATGAAATGGTTTTTTATTTTTTTGATCATTTTAAAGAGTATTTTATTAAGACAGTGACACAAAAGGGCTTAGCTATTGCTGGGCTCAATCAGAATGCTGAAATTTATAAATTACTGATAGATTTAGGTTGTGATCCACTAGGTAAAGATCCAGTTTTCCAAATGCCGCATGTTTTTGTAGATTATAATAATTTATACGGATTGCAGTTCTTAGCTGAATATGGAATAGATATGAAACATAAAAATAAATACAAGGAAACAGCATTTGAAAGAGCACAGAAACAAGGGAAAACTGAACTAATAAAGTACCTAGAAGCTTTTAATTAGTTTCTCTAAAATTAACATAATACACCTTATACGAAATGCTATTGATTTTATATTTTAAATCATAGCCTTATCTCACATAAAAAAGCCCAATCACCATCGATTGGGCTTTTTTATGGATTTCTCACGTTTCATGCTTAATATTTAAACAATGTTCCACAACTTTATAAAGGCAATCTAATCAGAAAATTCTAGATATATAAAAATCGCTCATAACACCTTTCATATCTTTTTATTGATTTTTATGCAATGCATCTTAGTGTTATTCCGCAGTTTTGCTATAGTAAGAGCAATTTTGGATCAACATCAGGACTATGTTATGTCAGCTACACCACGCATTGGGATCTTGGGTGCAGGCGGTCGTATGGGGCGTATCCTTATTCAGGCGGTGCATGAAGCAGGTTATCAATTGGCGGCTGCAGTAGAACGCCCTGAAAGTACACTATTAGGTGCAGATGCTGGCGAACTTGCCGGAATTGGTGCAACAGGTGTTAAGGTCGTGGGTAGCCTGACCGATGTAGTCAAAGACTGTGATGTCGTGATTGATTTCACTGCACCAGCAGCGACCGTCAATCATCTGAAAATCTGCCGTGAAGCCGGTGTTGCCATCGTGATTGGTACCACAGGTATGAATGACGAGCAAAAAGCCTATTTGGAGGAATCTGCGACAGAAACTCCTGTAGTTTATGCAGCGAATTATTCAGTGGGTGTGAACGTTTCGATCAAACTGCTTGAACTGGCATCTAAAGTGTTTGGTGACACGGTTGATATTGAAGTGATTGAAGCACATCACCGTCACAAAGTAGATGCGCCATCGGGTACAGCTTTGATGTGGGGTGAGGCGATTGCGGAAACTTTGGGTCGTGACCTGAAAGAAGATGCGGTATATTGCCGTGAAGGTCATACCGGTCCGCGTGAGCGTAAGAGTATTGGCTTCCAGACCATTCGCGGTGGCGATATTGTCGGTGAACATACTGCAATGTTTATTGCTGATGGGGAACGTGTGGAAATTACCCATAAAGCCACCAATCGCATGAACTTTGCTTCTGGTGCGGTACGTGCTGCGGCTTGGGTCGTAGGCCGTGAAGCGCGTAAATATGATATGAAAGACGTGCTTGGTTTTAACGATATTCAGATTTAAAACCGAGTTAAAATCATTTATAAAAAAATCTAAAATTAAAATAAGACGAATAAAAAATGCAAAAAATGATTTTCCTGCTCTGTGCAGTGGCGCTTGGCGCCATTGCGCAGGCCAAGCCTGTCGGGACGCCTAAACTCAGTATTCATAAAAATAATATCAAGGTCTGGACCTACCAGAATCAACAAAACCCGGTCTTTCTCTATAAAGCTGAAACCACCTATAATGCGCCTGTTGAAAATGCCGTGTCCCTCATTTTGAATGTCGAACATGCCGTACAGTGGGTTCCCTATATGGGTAGCATCAAAGTCCTGTCCCGCGATGATAAAAAAGGCAACTTTACCCTGTATATGGTGCTGGATTTTCCATTTCCCTTAAAAGACCGTGATCTGATTGTACAGGGCAAGATGATCAAGGAAGCCAATGGCCAGATCACCATTAAGAATAAAGCCATCCAAAGTGGTTATCCTTTAAACCCGGATTATGTGCGTTTAACCGATTATCAGGGTGACTGGACTTTCCGGAAACTGGCTAATAATAAGGTCAAGGTCTCTACCTATGGTTATGCCAATCCGGAGGGTTCCATTCCTTTGACTTTTGTGAATATGTTTGTGCAACAGCAGCCTTATCAGATGCTGCAGAAAATGAAGACCGAGCTGGCCAAGCCTTCACCTATGGCGGTCTTGCCTGAAGCTCTGCAATAAAAAAGATCCAATTTCTGGATCTTTTTAACAGCTGAAAATAGGCAGGATTTAAGCTGTAAAATCTGCTTTCAGTACAATCCGGTAACGGGCTTTGCCAGAATGCAGATGTTCAATCGCTTGGTTCAGCTGTGACATCGGGAAGACTTCGATTTGTGGCGCAATATTTTTACGTGCAGCAAATTGGAGTAACTGACGTAAAGCCGCCGGCGAACCTGTCGGTGAACCGGTAACTGACTTGGCTCCACCAATCAGCATGCCTGCCGGAATCTGCATCGGCTCAAGTGGTAAACCCAGCATATGCACAGTGCCATTCGGCGCCAAAGTTGCCAGATAAGCCTGCCAGTTCAAGGTGACATTGACGGTACTCAACAGTAAATCAAACTTGCCACGCTGGGCTTTTAATGCAGCGACATCACGACTGTTCACCACATGGTCAGCGCCCATGCCTTTCAGTTCATCAGTTTTATCCAGGTTCGAGGTGAAGGCAGTAATTTCACAGCCCCAGGCTTTCAGCAGCTTGATGGCCATATGCCCTAAACCGCCAATGCCAATTACGCCAACATGATGAATGGCCTGAATCTGATGTTTCAGGATCGGATCAAATACGGTAATCCCGCCACAGAGCAGGGGGCCGGCACTTTCAGGATCAAGATCTTCGGGTAGGGGAATGACCCATTGCCATCCGGCACGCACTTTGTCGGCAAAACCACCGGCATGTCCGACAATGGTCGCCACCTGACCGCCAGTACATAGTACCTGCTGGCCCGAAATACAAGGATCGCAATATTGGCAGCTTTCCGCTGTCCAGCCGATACCCACCCGTTGCCCAACTTTCAGGCCTTTGGCTTCTGCACCCAGATGGGTGATGGTGCCAATAATTTCGTGTCCTGCTACGACCGGATACACTGAAGAACCCCAGTCATTATTGATCACTGAAATATCGGAATGACAGAGACCGCAGTATTCTACTTTGACTTCGACCTGATGCGGCTGCAATTCTCCGGCATCAAATTGATAAGGTTCAAGTTGCGCACCTGCGGACATAGCAGCATAAGCTTGAATAATATTATTCGACATGATTTTCAGCTCTTATTTAAATGCGAGGATATTGTTTTAAAGTCACAATGATTTTCATGGTCATCGACCATACCAACGGCTTGCATAAAGGCATAGCAAATGGTGGGTCCGACAAATTTAAAACCGGCCTGTTTGAGTGCTTTAGACATCTTCTGGCTCTCAATGGTTTGAGCGGGTGCTTGCCGATAATCCACAACATCATTATTCAATCGCGGTTGCTGGGCAAAAGACCAGAGCCATTCCACCAGATTGATCCCTTGCTGCTGTAGCTTAAGCCATGCTTGGGCATTTTCCCGAATGGCATTGAGTTTACCGCGATGTCGTATCAGGCTAGCATCTTCAAGTTTTATTTGGAGTTGTTGATCTGTAAGTGAGGCGATAGATTCAATCGAATATTGGAAAAAATGTTCACGATAAGCTTCACGTTTTTTAAGAACAGTAATCCAGGCCAGACCGGCCTGCTGTCCTTCCAGACACAGCATTTCAAACAGGCGATTTTCATCCAGCAGGGCCTGTCCCCATTCCTGGTCATGGTAGGTGATATACAGCGGATCATCGGAGCACCAGCCACAGCGTTGCACAGTCATGTGATGCTCCTTGTTTTGATGCTTTTATAATTTAAACACAGTCCATTGATCCTGCTGATTGTCCCAATACGACAGTTCAGCCTGATCCAGATCGCTAAATTGAATCCACATATCTTTACCGGCCTTGTCGGCATAACCGGTACTGATCAGAAGCGCATCCTCGGTAATTTCCATCACCCAGCCCTGGTAAGTTTGACCATTCAATACAATTTTTTGTTGATTGCCTGATTCAGCAAATTCTACCAAACGATTGATCAACGCTTCTGACATGTAAATATCCTAAAATTAACGTAAATAGGGATAAGGATTGACCACACCGCGGCCCTTGCCCTGTAAATAGATTCCATAATGTAGATGTGGTGCAGTATGCTGGGCATTGCCGCTGTTGCCGACATAACCGATCAGCTGGCCTTTTTTGACATAGTCACCCACTTTTAAGCCACGTTTATGGCCATCCAGATGCGCATAATAATGCCAGGAGCCGCCTGGACCCAGAATCCAGACTACTTTACCACCCAAATTGTTATTACGTAAATCTGCAATCAGGCCCTCAGTTGCGCTAAAAACTTTGGTTCCACGTGGAGCCATAATATCAATACCTTCATGCAGGCGTCCGCGACTACGCGAAGCACCCCAGGTATCTGTCAATTCACGTGCCTGTACACGTGCCACCGGGATTGGTAGAGAGGACGGCACTCGCATACTTTTCAGTTTTTGCACGAGGATAGGATTGAGCTGTACAGCGGGGGATTTTTTCGGTGTACTGCTACAAGCAGCCAGCAGCACAGTAATCAAAGCAATCCACGTCAAAGCAAGGTATTGGCGCACTTTATTCATCCTTAAATATTGGCAATGCTCATGTCGAGCTGATCGATATTTTGCTTTGTCCAGACTATGTCACAGATTGACGCTAGTGATCAATTTTTTCATGGCAGTCGGAATACCGGCATCGGTTGCTGTTTGCGGACTCATCCAGCAGCCTTGCAGTTCAATCGCCACATGTTCCTGCTGATCCTGTTCTACTGCAAAAACAATCGCTTCAAGGTGCCAGGTAAAATGGGTAAAACTGTGGCTAATCTGGGTCTTTTTGACGATATTTTTAAGGCTCAGCTGCTGGCATTGCTGTTCAAATTCATATGCATTTTCAATAATCGGCAGACACCAGAGACCGCCCCAAAGACCTCTATTGGGACGTTGCTGCCAGAGCCAGTCTGTACCGGACTGGATCAGCAAGACCTGAGCAAAGCGTACCGGAACCGTTTTTTTGGCCTTCTTGAAAGGCAATTCATTTTCCAGACCTTGCTGATGAGCCTTGCAATGCTGCTGCATCGGACAATACAGACACAAAGGCTTTTTCGGTGTACAAACGGTCGCACCCAAATCCATAATCGCCTGGGTATAGTCATGATTGCGCTCGATAGGACAGAGCTGTTCCGCCAGTTGCCATAGAGCACGCTCATGCACCGGTTTGGACAGATCATCCTCAATCGCAAAGAAACGTGACAATACCCGTTTGACATTACCATCCATGATTACGCCATATTGACGTAAACCGAGTGACATCAGGGCGCCAGCGGTAGAACGGCCAATGCCGGGCAAGGCCATCCATTCTTCCAGGGTTTGAGGGAACTGCTGCTGTGCGGTTACGATGCCGGCAGCTTTATGCAGATTGCGGGCGCGGGCATAATAGCCGAGACCTGCCCAGTAGGGTGCGACCTCATCCCATGAGGCTTGACCCAAGTCCTGAACAGTCGGAAAACGCTGGATAAATCGTTCGAAATATTGCAGTACAGTTTTGACCTGGGTTTGCTGCAACATGATTTCAGAGACCCAGACTTTATAGGGATCATCTGTCACCTGCCAGGGCAAGTCATGACGACCATGCACATCAAACCATTCCAACAGGGCATCTGAAAATACAAACATGAACACATAGCAACCGAATAAGCAGCAGCTAGTATAGCGGAATCAGCAGGGTGGGAATGTGAAAAGTCGGATAAAAACGTAGATGTTCATCGAGCTTGATAGAAATTGGCTTTCATAAAAATAAATGCTCCGGAGAGCATTTATTTTTGATAAAGAATCCGGTTAATCGTTAATTCCCCAGCGCTCATCCAGCTTCAAGGTCTTGCCTGCATAACGCGGAATAATATGAATATGCAGATGTTCAACCTTTTCCTGAAAAACTTCACCGTCAATAAAACCAACATGAAAACCGGCAGGCTGGTAACGTAATTGCAGTTCATTGCGTGCCTGTTCCAGTAAAGACATCAAACTTTTACGTTCTTTGTCGGTTACTTCAAAAAATGAGGCCACATGCCGCAATGGAATAATCACACAGTGACCTTCGGACAATGAATTCGGTTCAGGCAACACCACACCATAATCATTTTTGGCAATGACATCATATTCATCAAAATTGCAGTAGGGGCAGTTGGTTTCGGCCATCATACACATTCTCCTCTGGTAGGATTTATCTTTCTTTTCTTCATGAAGTATCTGAAATATTCAGCCTGTGAACAAGCCGGATAGTTGTTTCTATTTATACCAAATGACGGTCTAGCAAGGCATACATCGCTGCCAAGCTTTTTCGTTCCGCTTCTGCATTGTAACCAAGATCCACACCATTGGCTTTGGCCCGTTCATCCGCAAGCGGGTTGCTAAAGCCATGTTTGGCATTTTCAAAAACAATCACTTCATGCTCGACTTTGGCAGCATGCATTTCCTCACGGAAACTGGCCACATCATCCAGAGTCACCATGCTGTCCAGTTCACCATGTAGCACCAGGATTTCCGCCTGTACCTGACCTTCCTGAGCAGGTGCTTTTGGTGACAGAATGGCATGGAAAGTGGCCACCGCTTTTAAAGGTGAATTAGAACGGGCCAAATCCAGTACGACTTTGCCACCGTAGCAGAAACCAATCGCTGCAAGCTTCTCAGCATTGACTTCATCCTGTGCTGCCAAAGCATTCAAAGCTGCTGTTGCACGGTTAACGACGGTGTCAGGATCTTCAAAAGTTTGCATCATCCACTGATAAGCCTGATCAGAATTGGTCGTGACTTTTTTATCCCCATACATGTCCATGGCCAAGGCCGCATAGCCATGCTCTGCAAGTTCACGGGCGCGCTGTTCGGTATATTCATTCCGGCCCCACCATTCGGGTGCGACCAGTACACCGGCAACAGGTTTATCTGTTTCTGGTGCGGCAAAATAACCAATGAATGAGCTGCCATCCTGCGCAGTATAATGAATTTCGCGAGTCTTGATTGCTGCCATGCTGACGTCCTCTATTGTTGTTGAATTGCTTGATTAAAACATAACATAGCAAAACTGATCGAAATGTGACATGAAAACCTACGATTTACGGATATTTAAGCCCATAAAAAAGAGAGGCCAATATAGAACCTCTCCGATTTTAGATCCGGAAAAATAGGACTTATTATTTAATAATTTCCAGTAATTCCACATCAAAAATTAAAGTACTGTTCGGTTCTATCACATCACCTGAACCAATCTGTCCATAGGCCAATTCGGCCGGAATGAAGAAACGATATTTGGCACCTTCTTTCATCAGCTGTAAACCTTCGGTCCAGCCGGTAATGACCTGGGTGGTACGAAATACCACGGGCTGATTACGGGCAATCGAGCTGTCAAAAACCGTACCATCGATCAAACGGCCTTCATAATGTACGCGGACATTACTATTTGCGCTCGGCGATTTACCTTTTCCTTCCTGAAGAATCTGATATTGCAAACCTGATTTTGTGGTTTTTATCCCCGGTTTTTTTGCATTTTCAGCCAGAAATGCTTGACCAATTTTGGCATTTTCATCAGCCTGCTTTTTCAGGGTAATCAGCTCTTTGGCTTCAGCCTGACGCTTAAATTGGGTCAAGACCTGCGCCATATCTTCTTCACTTAAAGTTGCCTGTTTCCCCGCGGCTGCAGCTTTTAAACCGGCACTGAAGGCATCCAGATCAATGCCTTGTAAGGAATCTGCATTGCTTTTTCCCATCAGATAACCAAAGCTGTAGCCGACCTGTTCAGCCTCAGGACTTTTATTGGTGACTTCTTTGGCAAACAGACTGCCTGAACTCAGCAGTAAAACCATCAAACTTATTTGTATTTTCATGATTAATTCTCAAAATAAAGGAGAGCGCGTTGCTCTCCTTTTCGTGGATTATTTTACTTCAATGAGTTCCACATCAAAAATCAAAGTACTGTGTGGAGGAATCGTACCTGGCACGCCCTGTTCACCATAACCGAGTTTAGATGGGATATACAGGGTTGCTTTACCGCCTTCTTTCATCAGTTGCAGACCTTCCGTCCATCCTGGAATGACTTGGTTGAGGGGGAACTCAATCGGCTCGCCACGTTCAACCGAACTGTCAAACACGGTACCATCAACCAGTTTCCCTGTGTAATGTACTTTCACGATTGAAGTTGCTGCAGGTTGCTTGCCCGTACCTTCTTTGGTCACTAAATATTGCAAACCAGATGCTGTAGTTTTTACCCCTGGTTTTTTTGCATTTTCAACCAGAAAAGTATCACTTGAGGTTTGAGCCTGCTTGGCACTGTCGACTTGCTTCTGCTGCATTTCTTTTTGGAACTGCTCATAAGCTGCTTGTAATTCTTCTTCAGTATAAGCAGGAGCAGTACGGGCATGGCCTTCTCGAACGCCTGTCACAAAGCTGTTAATATCCAGCTCAGGTGGAGTTTGATGAGCGACTTCATAACCGAGTGCATAGCTAATTTTTGAAACAGCAGAGGCATCTTTAGATGCTTTTGTGGTTTGAGCAGCTGGGTTTTGAGTTGCATAGTAAACAGGTACTAGCGCGGCACCGCCTAAAAGAACAGCGACAGCAATCGGTAAGGCCTTACTCATGTATTATTCCAATCTAATGTTATCGTTGAGGTTCATTCCATCTTAGCAGAAAATTTTGAGAAATCTTGCAGAATGGGTGGTTTTTTAGCAAGCGGACACCGCAATTATGTTGAAGTTTAAAGAGATAAAAAAACCAGCAATAGCTGGTTTTGTTATTTTTCAGATTTTAATCATTGTTCGAGAATGTCTAGGAACAAAGATTGCTCTAACCGAAATTGTATTTTGCAAAGAGCTTAGTAAGAAAACAAGCTTTTTTCTAAAGGAAATTCAATTCCAATCGATGCACCACCATCATTACCACGTAAGTCTGAATCACTGATCCAGCCATTTAGTTTCAGTGGAATATCTGGGCGTAAATAATGTGTCCAGCTCACATCAACAGCTTTTAATTCATCTTGGATTGGAAAAGCTAAATTAGTAGTTCGGTTGGATTCATTCAACTTGGCAAACAGCACTCGAGCATTAACACGGTTCAGGCGATCGAAACGAATATCACCGCCTACTGAAATCATTTGACCATCACCACCTATCGCATGTGCTAATGGGTAACCATGCTGATAAAAACCATCGGTATAAACATGGTGGTTGTATGAAATACCATCAGCACTACCATTACTACGGGTATCTGTCCATTCGGTATACAGCTGGAAAGGCATATTATTATAGCTAGCAGAATAATCGACTCCAGCCAGATACATTTTTTTGGCTGGTAAGCCGCCCGCTTCATCTTCACCAACATATTGTGCATACATCCCCATTGGGACTTGCAACAGTGGTTGTAGATTTAAGCGCGCATCAAAACCTGCAATTTGGTTAGACTTATCATCATCACTATTATCAAAGTTATCATTGCCTTTTATAGCATTCCAGAGTGTAGACAGACTTTCTGAACGGTCACCACCACCCCATTGCATAGCACGCGATGCACCCAGCTCCAAATAGGGTAAAGGTTGTGCGGTGACACGTAAGCCAATCAGTTTGGCATCAGGTATAGCATCGTAGTCATCCAGTTGTCCGGCAAAGGCTTGATATTGCCAAGGTCCAATCCAAGATAGCCATTTGCTTGCAAAAGCATGCTGTTCGGCACGCTGCATGGTCACACCATACACAGGACGACTGGCATCACCCCGAATTAAGCTGCCATCATGACCAGGTCCCCAGTAGGTCGGAATTTGTCCAGCAATCAGCCATTGATTCCATAATTTACCTGCAAGGTAAGACCCTTCAATATTCACATCTTGATCATTATCAATCTGGGGATCTTTTTCTGCATTGATACGAAGTCTGGCATCCCAATTCTGATTGCCTGTATTCAACTCTACACCCGCCTGGTATTGCGCTTTTTGCTGATCGCCAAAGGCTTGAGGAATATTTTTTTGATCTGTCTCTGCAAATAGTGATGCTTTAAGTAACTGGTTGTTGGTATTCAAATGAGCCATGACTGAATCAATGACTCTTTGCTGATTATTATTGCTGACTTGGGCCTGAGAAAGGGCGCGTTGGATTTCATCACCACTCATTGGCCAGGTCGAAGTGCTAACTTGAATCACACCTTGCTGATTTAACCAGTTTAAATCGGTGCGCAGGTTTTGGTCATTTAAAACGATGCCTTGAGCAAAGGTTAGTGAGGAGCTTAATGCCAAGCTGGCGAGCAGTGTTTTAAGTAACATTTTTGTATATTCTCAGGAGTTTTAAACTGTAACCAAGATAGGGTTTTTAGTTGATTTTTTCAACAATGAACATTTGGAATAAATGTGATAGAGAGAACTATCACACCCTGCCTCTAGCAAGGTGTGATATCAAAGTTTACAATGAATTAGTCATTGTCTTTATTTGCGGTATAAGCATAGGCATAATTATAACCATAGCTACCTGCTGCCCCTTGTTGTACATCATTAAGAATCACGCCATTGACTTTGACATTGGCCTGTTCAAAACGATTAACAGTAATTTCAAGTTCTTTAATTTTCGTTTTAGCATGACGGGCAATCAATAAATTCACGCCTGCATATTGCGCAATAATGATGCCATCGGTCACCGCAAGCACAGGTGGCGTATCAATCAGTACATGATCGAAATGAGCAGATGCCTGATCTAGGAAAGTTTTGAATTGATCTGTACTTAATAGTTCAGACGGGTTAACCGGACTCTTACCACGTGTCACAAAAAACAGGTTATCTACAGTTGAATTTTGCACCACCTCTTCATAGCTATTTTGGTGATTCAATAATTCTGCTAAACCTGGTTGCACTTCGGCATTAAAGTACTTATGTAAATAGCCACGACGTAGATCACCATCAATGATCAGAACCCGTTTTCCCCCTTGCGCTAAAATAGTAGCAAGGTTAGTGGTAATGAATGATTTTCCAATTTCAGGTGCAGGACCAGAAATTGCAATCACATTATTGGTCGCATTCATTAAGGCAAAATGAATTGCTGTTCGCATGCTACGGAGGCTTTCAATCGCGATATCACTGCTATCTTTAACCGCAAGAATAGGAATATTCTTTTTCTTCTTTAATAGGTTAATACGACTTTCTTGAATAACAGAGCGCGGTACAGTGGCATAGACTGGCAGATCAAGCTCATTTTCAATTTGCGCTGCGTCTTTAATGCCTGAGCGCAACATATTACGCAGTAAGGCCAATAATGTGCCCAGAAAACCGCCCAAGAAAACGGACAAAATTAAAATTTGTAATTTCTTTGGTTTAATTGGCTCAATCGGTTCTACCGCAGTATCGACAATACGCACATTACCAATTTCACCTGCTTTGGCAATACGCAGTTGTTGGTAAGAGTTAAGCAAGCCTGTATACAGCTGTTGTTTGACTTCTACTTCACGGAACAGTTGTAAATATTGGCGTTGTAGTTCAGGTAAGCGTTTGAGCGTGCCGTCTAACTCTGCAATACGTTTATTAATTGCCCCCAATTGCGCATTCATTTGCTGCATGACAGGGTGTTCGTTGGTGTACTTGGCCGCAGCTTCAGCCACTTGTTGCTCTAACTGCGCTTTTTGGGTTTCCAAAGTAATACTTTGGGTTAAATACAACTCAGATTCTTTGGTGACATCGACCGTATTAAACTGTTGGCGGAAACGGTTAAATTCACGTTCTGCGACATCTAATTGTTGTTTCAGTTCTGGGAGTTGGTTTTCCAAAAACTTTAAGGTCTGTGCCGTTTCTGCAGAACGACGCTCAATATTTTGTTGGCTATACGCCGCTAAAATGGCATTTAGTACTTGGGTAATGTGTTGTTTGTCTGGCCCTTGGTAATTCAGCCCCAACACGCCTGTTAACTTGCCTCTTTCTGCCACATAATAGTCAGTGGTTAAGCTTTTCATGGCAGCAGGTAAGCTTTGTTTTTCAATATTATAAGTGTTATCAAAGCTGTCTTGACTAAAAATAGCGACTTTCCACACCCCAAATTCAGACTGTAATTGACTGACTTGGTTTAAAGGTGCTGAAAAAACCACCTGTTCGGTTTTTTCATCGATCAGGCTGTATTTGCCTTGCGCAAATTTTAAAATTAAGTTTTTATCTTGAAAGTATTGTGGGATATCGAACTGGCGGATATCAAAACTTTTTTGATTGTCTTTAAATAGCACTGACTGAGATGAATATTCACTGTCATATTCATGCTTGGCAATTACACGATTCCAAAAACTGTCTTCTGTACCCGAAACGCGAATATTTAAATTCAGATGATCAATCACGCTGCCCAACACCAAACGTGATTTTAAAATTTCAATTTCAGCTTGTGCAGGTGTTTTCTGCTCAATCATGCTGGACAGATCACCCAGTAACGCTGTAGAGGCTCCTTTGCTGTCTTCGACCTGTACCAAAGCATCTACTGCATAGGTGTCTGGCGTAGTTCTTAAATACAGTAAAGCGCAGACGATACTGAGTAGAACGCAAAGGGTAATCATTTTCCATTGTGCGATTAAGGAAAAAAATAATTCCTTTAAATCAATGGTGTCTTCGGTGTTGGCGGTTTGGCTCATAGTTTAAATATCAAAAAAGTAGAATTTTAAAAAAGCTAGAGTATCAAGAAACTAGATATATTTTTTCCAGTCGGCAATGCAGGCTTGAATTAACTCGCAGGTCTCATCAAATACGGCCTGATCGTGCTGATAAGGGTCGGCTACGTTTTTACTTTGCCAGTGCCCCAATCTAAAGGTTTTGCCTTTGGCAAAGGGCCAGGTTTGTTCCACATGCTTTTGTTGATTTTGGCTCATCACCAAAATCAGGTCGGCTTTTTTAATTAAGTCTGCATTGAGTTTTTTTGCCACGTGTGGACTAATGTCAATGCCGTGACGTTGCATGCATAAACGGGCTTTGTCATCGGCTGCATGCCCCACCAAACCAGAAATACCCGCAGATTCAATCTGTAAGTGTGGGTACTGCTGTTTTAAAAAGTATTCTGCCATGGGGCTACGGCAAATATTGCCAATACACACCACCAAAATGTGATTAATTTTCATTATTTACCCAAATTATCTAGTTGATAAAGCACACTAGAGAACGGAATCATCTGATTCACGACACGTTGCCAGCGAGCCAAGCCTGAAGCATCGACATAGACAATATCATTGCTGCGCATTTTAAACTGATTGGCCAAACCAAAGTCGGCTATGCTGGTTAAATCCATGTGATAGACTTCAGTATGTGCTGCATTCGGCTGACTACGAACCACATAAATTTTACTGCGACTGGCAGACAGTGGGTTTAAGCCCAAGCTTTCACCCAATACATCGCTTAAGCTCATGCCTTGATCACGCATAGGGAGCGATTGATTTTTACCCGATTCACCCATCACATAAATTTTTTGGTTTTCACGGTTGTTGACATACAAGGTGTCATTCGGCTGAATGAGTAAGTTGTGCAATGACAAGCCTGCTTTTTCCAACTCTACGGTATTGAGTTGATAGTTACGCCCCTGACGGACTAAAGTCATAGAAGCATTGTCACCTTGTTGGGCATTGACCCCGCCAGCCATACCTAGTGCGGTATAGACACTGACAGGTTGATCATTTAAATAGAACTGCCCACCTTTCATGACATTGCCTTGTACCGAGTATCGCTGCCCTTGGTAAGACAAGACTCGTACAATCACGTCTGGGGTTTTTAAATAACGTGCCAATTGACCGCGCAACTCACGATTCACTTGTGCTAAAGATTTACCTGCCGCTTTATAACGCCCGATAATCGGAAACTGAATATAACCCTGTGAGTCAATTTGATAACCATTGGACTCGACCGCTTTTTCACTACTAATGGTATTGGTTGGTGGAGTAATTTCAGGATATGCCCATAAATAAATAGAAAGAATATCGCCTGAACTTAAGGTGTATTGACGTTGTGGTGTATGAAATAAATGCGCATAGTCTTGTTGAATATTGTGAACTGCAGGCTGCACCGCACGAATTGAGTCTTGGGTGAGTTTAATGACATTGACCGCTGTGCCCAAGTCGGTGGTATAGACCCCTTCATTTGGTATGTCATAAGTTTGTAAGCCAGAGGTCACAGCACAGCCAGTGGCGGCAATGCCACATGCCAATAAAACAGCCAGTTGAAAGTGTCGCACGCGAGATTCCATTTTTAATTTATTAAAATCTTTTAAATCAATTGCCGCCATTTTACCGAACTTGTCAAATAGGTACATAGCAATTTGTAATCATTTTGCAGATTCTGTCAAATTCTTTGCGAAAAAATGATAAAAACCGCATATTGTGAATTTAATCCAAATTAAAACAGTTGAATATTCATAAAAACTATACACTGATGCTTCTTTCAAGTAATTTGAGCACAAATCATTATAGAAATTTCATAAATTTCTGCTAGTATTCCTGCCGAAAGATTCATTCTTTATAAAATACAGATATAAATTGAAAGGCGCTCAAATGCTACAGCTCTCTGAACTAAAAATTGCCGTTATTGGTTTAGGCTATGTCGGTTTACCCTTGGCAGTTGAATTCGGAAAAAAATTGCCAGTGGTTGGTTTTGATATCCACCAAAAACGCATACAAGAATTACAAAGTGGACAAGATCATACTTTAGAAGTGTCTCCAGAAGAACTTAAAAAAGCAACGCAACTGACTTACTCCGCTAATTTAGATGATTTGAATAGCTGCAATTTTTTTATTGTGACTGTTCCAACACCAATAGATCAGGTGAATCGCCCAGACTTGACCCCTTTGAGAAAAGCCAGTGAAACAATTGGTAAAGTACTTAAAGAGGGTGATATTGTTGTCTATGAGTCTACGGTATACCCGGGTGCAACCGAAGAAGTGTGTATTCCGGTGTTAGAGCAAGTGTCAGGGCTTAAATTTAATAAAGACTTTTTTGCTGGTTATAGTCCAGAGCGTATCAACCCAGGTGATAAAGTTAATACACTCACCAAAATCAAAAAAATCACTTCTGGCTCTACTGCAGAAGTCGCTACTTTTGTAGATCAAGTTTACAATACCATTATTGCAGCTGGAACGCATAAAGCTACCAGTATTAAGGTGGCTGAAGCGGCAAAAGTCATTGAAAACACGCAACGTGATTTAAATATTGCTTTAGTAAATGAGTTGTCAGTCATTTTCGAACGCCTTGAAATTGATACCTTGGATGTATTAGAGGCCGCAGGAAGTAAGTGGAACTTTTTACCATTTCGTCCAGGGTTGGTCGGTGGTCACTGCATTGGGGTTGATCCTTACTATCTGACGCATAAAGCGGAAGAGGTTGGTTATCATCCTCAAGTGATTTTGGCGGGTCGTCGCATTAATGACAATATGGCACGTTATGTAGCCCGAACAACCATCAAGAAAATGGTCAAAAATAATATTGATGTGACGAAAGCAACAGTTGGGATTTTAGGGGTTACCTTTAAAGAAAATTGCCCAGACATTCGAAATAGTAAAATTGTAGATCTGATTAAAGAATTTGATCAATGGGGTGTGAAAGTCGCAGTGTGTGATCCTTGGGCAGACGTTGAAGAGGTCAAACGTGAGTATGGAATTGAACTGGTTGAAGTAAATGCCCAACATCCTGTAGATAGCCTGATTATTGCTGTAGGTCATAATGAATTTCGTAATTTAAGTCCTGAACAATTACGTGCCTATACCCAGGGTGAGAAGCCAGTACTTGCGGATGTAAAAAGCTTGTTTAACCGTGATGAAATGGCTGCACAAGGTTTTACCGTATTCCGTTTATAAAATTCACCTAGAATAGATTGTAAAATATGAAAAAATTTGCCCTGATTGGTGCTGCTGGTTATATTGCTCCACGTCACTTAAAAGCGATTAAAGAAACAGGTAACGATTTAGCAGTTGCTATGGATGTAAACGACTCTGTTGGTATTATGGACAGTCACTTTCCTGAAGCTGAGTTTTTTACCGAATTTGAAGAATTTGAAGCCTATGTAGAGGATCAAAAACTTAAAGGTGAAAAGCTAGATTATGTTGCGATTTGCTCACCAAACTATTTACATGCACCACACATGAAATATGCTTTAAAAAACGGCATAGATGTGATTTGTGAAAAGCCATTAGTGTTGAATTCAGAAGATCTAAACCTTTTATCTGAATATGAAAAACAGTATGGTGCAAAAGTAAACTCGATTTTACAGCTACGTTTGCACCCTTCTATTATCGAGTTGCGTGATAAAGTTCAGGCTGCACCAGCAGGTAAAATTTTTGATGTAGATTTAACTTATTTAACCTCACGTGGTAAGTGGTATTTAAAATCATGGAAAGGGGTAGATAATAAATCGGGTGGCGTGGCAACCAATATTGGTGTGCACTTTTATGACATGCTGCATTTTATTTTTGGCAAAATTGTGAAGAATGAAGTGCATTATCGTGATGAAAAAACCGCATCGGGTTATTTAGAATATGAACGTGCCCGTGTACGCTGGTTCTTGTCGATTGATGCCCAAAATTTGCCTGAAAATGCCGTACAAGGTGAGAAATTAACCTACCGTAGTATTACCATTGAAAATGAAGAACTTGAATTTTCAGGTGGTTTTACAGATTTACATACCCAAAGTTACCAGCGTATTTTGGAAGGTAAAGGCTATGGTGTGGAAGAAAACCGTGCTGCAATTGAGACTGTTGAAGTGATTCGAGTTGCGCCAGTTGTGGAAAACCCAAGTAACCCGCATCCTCTATTAGCAAAGGTGAAAACTAATGAAAATTACAAATGATATAGTTTTACAAGCGACTCACCAGCTTTTTCAAAATATGTTTGATTATGATGATGTGGGGTTATTAATTACTACCTCAGAAAATAACTTATTATCATTCATTGAGGATCAAAAGTATGTGCCTCAATTAAATAGTAATAATAGTATAAAAGGTATTTTTTGTACTCAAGAAATTGCTTCAAGTGGTTTAATTCGATCAGATATTGATTTAATAGTAGTTGATGATCCAAAGTGGTTTTTTTTCTCTATTGTTGATTACTTGGCGAAAAACCAGGAAAGACAGATAACAATTATAGACTCTAGTAGTGAAATAAGCTCCCAAGCGTATATTAGCCCTGTAGGAGTTAAAATTGGTAAGAACTGCCAAATTGATCCAAATGTAACAATTCTCTCTGATGTAACTATTGGTGATAATGTCATTATTCGTGCTGGTAGTGTACTTGGTACTGATGGATTTGAGCATAAAAAGACCACTCATGGAATTTTATCTGTAGCACATAATGGTGAAGTTATTATTCATGATAATGTTGAGATTGGTGCGAATAGTCATGTAGCAAAAGGATTTTCATATAGACCAACAATAATTGGTGAAAGTACTAAATTAGATGCCTTTATTCATTACGCTCACGGTGTGCAGTGTGGAAAAGAATGTTTAATTGTTGCCCATGCGATGATTGGAGGAAATGTAGATATTGGTAATAATGTTTGGATTGGCCCTTCTTCAGTGATTACGAACCGTATTGTATTGGAAGATAATTGTTTTATTACTTTAGGGGCAGTTGTAACTCGTGGGGTAAAACAGGGTGAAACTGTGACGGGTAACTTTGCTATACCACATCAAAAGTTTTTAAAGAACTTTAAAAGGTCTCTTAGCAATGATTGAATTTATTGATTTAAAAGCACAGCAGTCACGTATTAAAGCTGAAATTGATGTGGGTATTCAGCGAGTATTAGCTCATGGTCAGTATATCTTAGGGCCAGAAGTTACAGAACTAGAAGAAAAGTTAGCGGATTATGTGGGCGCTAAATATTGTATTACTTGTGCCAATGGTACAGATGCATTGCAAATTGCCTTGATGGCATTGGGTGTAGGCGTAGGTGATGAAGTGATCACGCCAGGTTTTACCTATATTGCAACAGCTGAGACGGTTGCATTACTTGGTGCGAAACCTGTCTATGTTGATGTTGATGCCAAAACTTATAACATAGACGTTACACAGCTTGAAGCTGCTATTACACAAAGAACAAAAGCAATTGTCCCTGTATCTTTATATGGTCAATGTGCCGATTTTGATGCAATCAATGCGATTGCAAAAAAATACAATTTGCCGGTGATTGAAGATGCAGCGCAAAGCTTTGGTGCAAGTTATAAGGGTAAAAAATCTTGTAATCTAACAACTATTGCTTGTACCAGTTTTTTCCCTAGTAAACCATTGGGCTGTTATGGGGATGGCGGTGCTATATTTACTAATGATGAAGAGCTAGCAAAAATTATTCGCCAAATTGCACGGCATGGGCAAGACAGACGTTATCATCATATTCGTGTTGGGGTAAATAGTCGTTTAGATACGTTACAAGCGGCTATTTTGTTACCAAAACTGGCAATTTTGGACGATGAAATGCAGGCGCGTCAGCGTGTGGCGGATACTTATACTAAACTTTTCAATGAAGCAGGTATTTTATCAACTCCGTTTATTGAAGAGCATAATCAGAGTGCGTGGGCGCAATATACTATTCAGGTCGATAACCGGTCAGAAGTACAAGAGAAATTGAAATCTCAAGGTATTCCAACAGCGGTACATTACCCAATTCCTTTAAACAAACAACCTGCAGTAGTGGATAGCTCAGTATCCCTACCGGTAGGTGATGCAGTTGCTAAAAGGGTAATGAGTTTACCGATGCATGCATATTTATCAGAAGATGATCCAAAGTCAATCGTGAATTTTTTCGAGTTATAACTAGTGACAGGATTTATTAGCAAGGTCAAAGATAAAATAGGTCAACAGGACAATTTTATCAAAGCAATTTCACTGTTACTAAGTGGAACTGTTATTGCTCAAGGTATTAATGTTTTAGCTTTACCAATGCTCACACGGATATATACACCTGCAGATTTCTCAGTATTCGCAGTGTATACCTCATTATTGATGTTTATATCGGTTGCTAGCTGTCTAAGATTTGAAGTAGCTATACCCTTACCAAATGACGATAAAGAAGCATTCAATTTGGCTATTTTGGCACTTATTAGTAATATAATTATATCTTTCGCTATTTTATGTGCAGTATTTTTATTTCATGATGATTTAATTACTGTAATTAATCAGCCGAAATTTAGTACATTTATTTGGTTTGTGCCTTTAGGGATATTTTTTATCGGGTTATATAATATAGTCCAATATTGGGCAACAAGGAAAAAAAATTTTAAAGTTATAGCAAAAAGTAGAGTGCAACAGTCCATCGTTAGTGTGGCATTTCAGATAGTCATAGGACTTATCATCACCGGTGCATTTGGTCTAGTCCTAGGGCAAATTATAAGATTCTCAGCTGGTATTTGGGAACTTTGTAAAAACTTTATACATGATACTAAAGAATCGATAAAGCGTGTAAAATTAGTAGATTTGAAAAAGACGTTTATAGATAATCAAGAATTGCCCAAATACTCAGCTATTGAGTCACTTGCAAATGCTGCTGGTATTCAGCTACCTGTCGTTATCATTGCAAGTTTGGTTCAGGGAACTGAAGCAGGTCATTTATCGTTGGCAATGCAAGTGATGGCATTACCAGTAGCATTGATTGGCAGTGCTATCTCCCAGATATATCTAGCACATGCAACAGAGCACTTTAGAAATGGTAATTTATACCACTACACTATTAAGTCTATAAAACAACTAATTCTTATTGGTGTAATACCTCTTGTTATTATTAGCTTGTTAAGTCCTTTTATATTCCCAATCGTTTTTGGTAAAGAATGGGTACGTGCTGGTGAAATGATTTTATGGATGCTACCTTGGTTTGCTATGCAATTGATTGTATCTCCAATATCAATGGCGTTATACGTGATCAAAAAGAATAAAGTTGCTTTGTTATTACAAATAGTGGGTCTGATTATTAGAGTTGGAGGTCTCTTATTATTAAGTTTGGTCTCAATTAATTATTTGTTTGAGTATTACGCTATATCTGGATTAGTTTTTTATTTTATATATTATATTGTAGTCTTATTACATACAAAACAAGTTTAGTTTTATCAGTTATTTAATCGAGATTAATATGGTCACAGTTTCTATCGTATCAATGGTCAAAAATGAAGAAAATTTTATTGAGGATGCTGTCAAAAGTATTTTAAGTCAAGATGTCAATTTAGAATTGATTATAGTTGATGATAAATCTGATGATAATACACTAAATATTCTGAAAGGTCTTGCTGAGCAACATCCTAATATGTCGGTGATGATCAATCACGGGCAAGGTAAAGTTGCTGCTTTTTTACAAGGCTGTGCTTTGGCTAAGGGAGACTATTTGGCTTTTTTTGCTGGAGATGACATCATGCCCGCAGGTTCGTTGAAGCAGCGATTAAATGTTATATCACAAATACCAAGCCCAGCTGTAACTTTGTCAAAAATTCAAGTTATGTCCGAGGATAAAAAAATAGATGGCCTGGTTATTCCTAAGTCTAAAGATAAAGGAAATCCTTCTGGTGCTAGCATTATGATAGATAGAGAGGCTGCGAAATACTTGCTAGATATACCATCTACTTTACCTAATGAAGATACTTGGATGGATCTTTGTGTCACTTATCTAAAAATTTTAAATGTAAGAACTGACAATATTATTGCATGTAAATGGCGGGTTCATGCTGGTAATAGTATTACTATAAAACAAGGATTCGAAGCTTTTAATGTGAAATTTGGTGTTAGAATGAATGCGATGTCTTTATTTCTAGATAAATACGATTCGTTATTAGATGAAGATGCTAAATATGAATTAAAAGGTTTAATTGAATGTGAGAACTTTAGAAAGCAAGGTAACATTGTGGGAATAATTTTGACTTCTGCAAATTTAAGAGAAAAGCTAAAATTTAGTTTATACTCTAATAAGTATTTATTTAAAATAAGAAGCTATTTTCGTCCGATTTAAGAAATCTATTAAAATGGTAATGCTGTAATAAGCTTAATATTTTAAATCATATGATATTAGTTAAGTGTATTAAAGAAATTTATAATGAAATTAAATGTTATTGACCCTTATATCTTAAGCTCAAAAGTCTTACTATTATTATATTTACCAGTTAGTTTTTTTATTTGGTATATAGTTTTAAATACTAATGCTGAGCCAATAATTGGTATATCTACGATTTTAAGTATTCTAACTTTTCTATATTTCGTTGTATTTCTAAAATATCAACATTTAGATAAAAACTTTATTCTATTTTTTCTATTTACTTTGTACATTTTGTTTTACATATTTATTATTAAAACATTGGAGGGTGATTTAGTAGATATCTATGGCAGAAGTGTTTTCAGATATCATTTAAATACTTTAATATTATCTACAATGTCTTATATAATAGGAAGAAACTTTATTGTATTTAAACTTAAGTGGCAGTTAGCGTTGTTTTCTTTGATGCTAGTACAGATATTGTATAATGCTAACCTCATAAATTTAAGTATTAATTTAGATAATGTGGAGGGAGATTTAACAGGATTATATTTAGGACTATCTGATATATTCTGTATCACTTCATTATTACTATTTGGATCTGTAGATAAAAGTCAAATCAAATTTAAAATTGTTTTAATTTTTCTTTCTTCATTAGGTTTATTCATCTTAAACTCAAGGTCTTCCCTCTATATTTACTTAATATGTATCATTTTCTACTTTTTAATAACTTTTAAGCACATAAAATCAATTAAAACTATATTTTATTTATTTTTATCTACTACGGTTATTGGTCTTATTTTTTTCGATAAAATAAATACACTATTAGTTGTAAATGATAGAATGTTTGCAGTCATCTTGAAATCAGATGATGCTTCAAGTAATGAGAGAAGCCGTCTGCAAAATATTGGTATAAATCAGATAACTAGTAATCCTATATTTGGTGATTATGGAGGCGTTGTCAAAATAAATGCGGATTTAGGAACTTATATACATAACTTATTATCTTATTGGCAAACCTACGGATTATTAGTTTTTATAATTTCTCTTTATTTTTTTATTTACCAAACGGCTAAAGTTTTTAGACTATCTTACATTTTGAATTATAAGTTTAACAACCATTACAACTATATAATGTTATTGAGTTCTTATCTTTTACTTAGTACAGTGTTTGCTAAGTCATATACATGGTTTTCAGCATGGTTTGTTTTAGGCATATTACACAATTTTTTGTATAATTATAGATTATATAAGACAAAATATACTTCAGGAAATTATTAGATGGGTTGCAGTTTGATTGTATGTTTATGCCATTAGCTAATTTGATAAATTTACTAAACTTTGATACAACAGCATATCGTTAAACAGCATGGGCAAGACAACATTCATTTTATTGATGGCTTTCCCATTCTGGTGTGTCAATATGCCAGAGCGTATCGGCATAAAACCTTCAAATACGAAGGCAGTTATAGTTACTGTGCCTCAAAGCAACAAAAATATTTTGGCTTTGAAAGACATTTACTCATTAATCTATCGGGCATGATAACCAATTTTACCTTTGCCTCTGCCAGAATAGATGAAAGACTTGTTGCACCTGATATGCTTGATAATATCAAAGGCTTGTTAGGTGCAGATATGGGCTATATTAGCCCTGATTTATCTGAGTATTGTTTTAAGCGATGTGTTGATTTGCAAACACCGCTTAGAAAAAATATGCCCGATAAACGACCAATCAGTGTACTTAATCGTCTTAAAAATGCTCGTCGCAATATTGAGACGGTGATTGGTCAGTTATCACAGCGGTTTAATATGCAAAAGGTGAGAGCGAGAAATTTATGGCATTTATCCCACAGATTTATGCGTAAAATCTTGGCTCATAACTTCTGCTTTGTAATCAATAAACAGTTAGGTAATCCGCCGCTTCAGTTTGAGTTGCTTATTTCAAGTTGAGAGTGGGGTTTAAATTATGATTTTATTTATGCGAGTTTTTATTTTTGTGTTCTAGTGATTTAAGATTTCTTATTATGTAATAATTTTGTCTTCTACTTGTTATTTAACAATAATTTAGTTTTTAAAGAGAGTGTTTATGAAAGAATATCGAATTTGTAGCCGAACAGTAATGGATACAACAGACCCTCGTATTACTTTTAACGAAAAAGGTGAATCAGATTATTGTCAAAACTTTGATACCCAAATCAAACCCAATTGGCACACAGACGAACGGGGCGCTGCAGAACTTGAGCAAATTTCCGAGAAAATTAGAGAAGAAGGTAAAGGTAAAGACTTTGACTGTATTATTGGGCTATCTGGAGGTTTAGATAGTTCTTATGCTGCGTATATAGCCAAAGAAAAAATGGGTTTACGTCCATTACTATTTCATGTTGATGCTGGGTGGAACACGGAGCAAGCAGTAAATAATATTGAAAAGTTGGTTGATGGCTTGAATCTTGAACTATTTACCGAAGTAATCAATTGGCAAGAAATGAAGGATTTACAAGTTGCATTTTTAAAATCGCAGATACCTGATCAAGACTTACCTCAAGATGGTGCATTTTTTTCAGCACTGTATCAATTTGCACGTAAGAACAATATCAAATATGTGATTACAGGGGCTAATTATTCGACTGAATGCTGCCGTGAGCCAGAAGAATGGGGCGGTTATCCTGGAATTGATAAGACGCTTTTTCAGGATATTCACAAAAAATTTGGCAAAAAATCGTTAGATAGCTTTCCTCTAGTAGATATTTTAGTTTATAAGGTTTTATATCAGAAAATATTAGGCATGCAAATTGTCAAGCCTTTAAATTTAGTACCCTATATCAAAAAGGATGCTGAAGAAGAACTTGAAAGATTATTCGGATGGCAAAAATTTCAACACAAACATCATGAGTCACGTTTTACAAGGTTTTATGAAGACTATTGGATGCCACGAAAATTTGGTTTTGAAAAACGTAAAGCCCATTTCTCTAGTCTAATTTTGACTGGTCAAATGACTCGGGATGAGGCGCTAGCTCGATTATCAAAACCTGAAATGAGCGAACAGTTTTTGAAACAGGAATTTGAATACGTAGCAAATAAGCTTGACTTGACTGTTGATGAATTGCAACACATTTTTGATGGTGACAATAAGACTTATCGTGACTACAAGAATAAGCGACAATTAATTGGTCTTGGTGCCAATATTATGCGACTGACTGGTATGGAAAGAAGGCTATTTAGATGATACACATAATTGATTATGGCTTGGGCAATGTCCAAGCTTTTGAAAATATGTACAAACGTCTCGGGTTTGAAGTAACAAGGGCTAAGAGTGCTGATAATTTAGAAAACGCTAAAAAACTTATTTTGCCTGGTGTTGGTGCTTTTGACCATGCCATCGATTTGCTAAATGCTTCGGGCATGCGTGATACATTGGAAAATCTGGTGATTGCAAAAAAAATACCTGTTTTGGGAATCTGTGTCGGTATGCAGATACTTGCCAATAGTAGTGATGAAGGGATGCGTGAGGGATTAGGTTGGGTTCCTGGTAAGGTACACTCTTTTAATAGTCATGAGTTAGGTAATAACTATCCATTGCCTCATATGGGATGGAATGATGTCATTCCTTCAAATGGCTCACCGCTCTTTAAAGGGATGGAAGAAAAAAGTCGTTTTTATTATCTACATTCTTTTTATTTTGAATGTGAAAGTACAGGACATAGTGCAGCCAAAAGCAGTTATGGCATTGAATTTGATGCAGCAGTTCAAAACAATAATATATTTGGCGTACAATTTCATCCAGAAAAAAGTCATCACTGGGGTGCTCAACTTTTAAAAAATTTTGCGGAGCTATAAAATATGTTACGTCCCCGTATAATTCCATGCTTGTTGATTCATCAAGGTGGTCTGGTTAAAACCGTTGGGTTCAAAAATCCTAAATATGTTGGAGACCCTATCAATGCTGTCAAAATATTTAATGAAAAAGAGGCGGATGAACTCATTGTATTAGATATTGATGCAACGGTTAACAACGCTGAACCAGATTATAGTACGATTGCAAAACTTGCTTCCGAATGTCGTATGCCTTTATGTTATGGTGGAGGTATTAAAACTGCTGAACAAGCTAATAAAATTATTTCACTAGGTGTTGAAAAAGTTGCTTTAAGTTCTGCTGCTATTACTCATCCAAAGCTTGTTAGTGAAATTTCTAATGCGATTGGGCGTCAAAGCGTCGTCGTTGTCGTTGATGTCAAAAAAAAGCAAAGTCTCTTTGGTAAGAGTGAATATAAGGTTTATACGCATAATGGACAGCAACTGCACGATAAAAATTTATCACTGTTGTTAAATGAATTACAAGAAGCTGGTGCAGGTGAAATTGTCATTAATTCTATTGAGCGTGATGGACAAATGAAAGGTTATGATTTGGAGCTGGCACAATTTATCCATAATATAGTCAGAGTTCCTTTAACTATATTAGGCGGTGCAGGTAACCATACTGATATTCAAAAGTTATACCAAACTTGTGGATTAGTAGGTGCAGCGGCAGGTAGTCTTTTTGTTTTCAAAGGTTCATTTAAGGCAGTTTTAATCAATTATCTAAACCCATCTATTCGAGATGAATTATATAATTTCGCTAGTATTAAATAAATGGTCATAATTTATGTTCAAAGATAAAATACTTCTAATTACAGGCGGTACAGGTTCATTTGGTAATGCTGTTCTAAGACGCTTTTTAGAAACAGATATTAAAGAAATCCGTATCTTTAGCCGAGATGAAAAAAAGCAAGATGATATGCGTAAAAGATACCAATCATCAAAACTAAAGTTCTATATCGGTGATGTTCGAGACTACACCAGTATTCTTAGTGCATCTCGCGGTGTTGATTTTATTTATCATGCTGCTGCACTTAAACAAGTGCCTTCCTGTGAATTTCACCCTATGGAAGCAGTTAAAACCAATGTGCTGGGTACAGAAAATGTATTGGAAGCAGCCATTCAAAATCGTGTAAAACGTGTGGTGTGCTTAAGTACAGACAAAGCCGTTTACCCAATTAATGCCATGGGTATTTCTAAAGCCATGATGGAAAAAGTCATGGTGGCAAAATCTCGTAACTTAGAAGAACTGGAAACGGTAATTTGTGGGACACGTTACGGTAATGTCATGGCATCTCGTGGTTCGGTTATTCCGTTATTTGTAGACCAGATTCGCCAAGGTAAACCCCTCACCATTACAGACCCTAATATGACTCGTTTCATGATGACTTTGGAAGATGCAGTCGATTTGGTGTTGTATGCGTTTGAGCATGGTGAAAATGGCGATATTTTTGTACAAAAAGCACCGGCAGCAACCATTGAAGTCTTGGCACAGGCATTAAAAGAATTGCTGAGTGTAGAAGAACATCCAGTTTCAATCATGGGGACACGTCATGGCGAGAAAGCCTATGAGGCACTACTTAGCCGTGAAGAAATGGTTGTCGCCATAGATCAGGGTTATTACTTCCGAGTACCAGCAGATCAGCGTGACCTCAACTATGAAAAGTATGTAGAAGAAGGTGACTCAAAAATTACAGAATTTGAAGATTATAACTCGCATAATACCGAACGCTTAGATGTTGAAGGTATGAAAAAGTTATTATTAAAACTCGAATTCGTACGTGCTTTAACTCAAGGTCAATATGTAGATCCAGAGGCTTAAACATGAAAATTTTAGTTACCGGTTCAAACGGCTTTATTGCAAAAAATCTGATTCAGTTTTTGTCTGAAAAGCCAGAGGTTGAAATTTTAAAATTTAACCGTAATTCTACGCCAGCAGAGCTAGAACAATCGGTACTTGCTGCAGACTGGATTGTACATTTAGCAGGGATTAATCGCCCTTTAAATGAACAAGAATTTATAGATGGAAATATCACCCTTACACAAAAAATTTCAGATATTCTCAAACAGGCAAAAAAAAAACTCCAGTTATTCTTTCTTCATCAATTCAGGCAAAATGTGACAATGCCTACGGGCAGAGTAAACTCGGTGGTGAGCAGGTATTATTAGAGCTGAATCAGCAGCAAGGCAATCCTGTATATATTTGTCGTTTAGCCAATGTATTTGGTAAATGGTCACGTCCTAACTATAACTCGGCTGTGGCGACCTTTTGTTACAACACTGCACATGATTTACCTATTCAGATTTATGATGAAAATGCCATGATCCGTTTGGTCTATGTAGATGATGTGGTGGAATCATTCTGGAATATTATTCAAGGTACGCAGCAGGTAGAGCAAGTTTTTGCCATCCAGCCTGAATACCAAATTAGCGTGGGTGATTTAGCAAAAACTTTGGCGGGTTTTAAACAATCACGTGAAAGTTTAATTACAGATCGTGTCGGTACAGGTTTAACTCGTGCACTTTATTCAACTTATTTAAGCTTCTTAAAACCTGAACAGTTTGACTATAGCGTACCGAAATATGGTGACCAACGCGGTGTGTTTGTCGAAATGCTGAAAACACCAGATGCAGGACAATTTTCTTACTTTACCGCACACCCTGGTATTACCCGTGGTGGACATTATCACCACACCAAAACAGAAAAATTTTTGGTCATTAAAGGTAAGGCCTTATTTAAGTTTAAGCATGTAGTGACAGGCGAGTTCTATGAGCTTGAAACTCGTGGGGATGAACCAAGAATTGTAGAAACTGTACCAGGCTGGACGCATGACATTACCAATATTGGTGAAGATGAAATGGTGGTGATGTTATGGGCAAATGAAATATTTGACCGTGAAAAACCGGATACTTATGCAATGCCATTAACCCATTAAAGAGTAAAGAGTTGTGAAAAAATTAAAATTAATGACGGTGGTGGGCACACGCCCTGAAATTATTCGTTTATCGCGCGTGATGACAGTATGTGATCAATATTTTGATCATATTTTGGTTCATACAGGCCAAAATTATGATTATGAACTCAATGAAATTTTTTTTACCGATTTAGGTATCCGTAAACCTGATCATTTTTTAAATGCTGCAGGTGCGACGGGTGCAGAAACCATTGGTAATGTGATCATTGCTGTAGATAAAGTACTTGAGCAAGTTCAGCCAGAAGCCTTACTGGTGTTGGGTGATACCAATAGCTGTATGGCCGTATTACCTGCAAAACGTCGTAAAATTCCAACATTCCATATGGAAGCAGGAAACCGCTGTTTTGATATGCGCGTACCTGAAGAAATTAACCGTCGTATCGTCGATCATACCGCTGACATTAACTTGACCTATAGTACGATTGCACGAGATTACTTGTTGTCAGAAGGCTTACCCGCAGATCAGGTGATTAAAACTGGCAGTCCAATGTTTGAGGTACTTCATCATTACAAGGCTAAAATTGAAACATCGGACGTATTGGCGCGTTTAGGTTTAATAGAGCATGAATATTTTATTGTAAGTGCACACCGTGAAGAAAACATTAACTCAGACCAGAACTTTTTAGATTTGGTTGAGATGCTGAATGCAGTAGCTGAAAAATATCAATATCCAGTCATTGTATCTACCCATCCGCGTACCCGTAAGCGCATTGAAGAACTAAATATTGAGTTTAATCCATTGATTCAATTGTTAAAGCCACTTGGATTTAGTGATTACAATAAGTTGCAGCTTTCTGCTAAAGCTACATTATCTGACAGTGGCACGATTAATGAAGAATCTTCAATTTTGAATTTTCCAGCTTTGAATTTGCGTCAGGCACATGAGCGACCAGAAGGTATGGAAGAGGCTGCCGTGATGATGGTGGGCTTAACCGCAGAGCGTATTTTGCAAGGCTTAGAAATTCTAGACCATCAACCTCGTGGTGAAGATCGACTGCTACGTCTGGTGGCAGACTATAGTATGCCAAATGTGAGTGAGAAGGTGGCTCGTATTATTCTAAGCTATACCGATTACGTGAACCGTTTGGTGTGGAAAAAATATTAAGGTTTTAAGATGAAAAACAAGATTTATTTAATTACTGAGTATTATCATGAAAATCAGAATACAACAGGCTATTTATTAGGAAAGCTGTATAATTTTTTGAATGAGCAAAGTGATATAGATCTTGTTTTAATCGCGAAAAAAGATGAGCATTGTCCTCAATATAGTAATGCTCATTTTATTAGCTCTCCAAAGTTAGATAAGAGAAGCTTATTAAAAAGATTCCTATATGAAGTTAGTATTTCACTTAAGTTTCTTTTGGAGATTTTAAGAAATGTTAAAAAGGGTAGTACTGTTTTTACTGGAACAACTCCTATTTTTTTATTAATAATCATTTTTTTTACAAAAAAAATAATTGGTTTTAAATGGGTACTGTTGGTACATGATGTTTTCCCAGAGAACCTTGTTGCTGCTAAAGTTTTAAAAAATAAAAGCTATTTTTATAAATTTCTAAAATATTTTTTTGATAAAGTATATACAAGTGCTGATCAAGTGATTGTGATCGGAAATGATATGAAAGAGTTGGTATATAGCAAGACCCAACTGAATAATATTCATGTTATACAGAACTGGATTGACTATAAAGATATCGAAGTACAAAAAAAATCTGAAAATAAAATACTAAAAGAACTTAATTGGCATAATACAGATTCGGTAGTATTTCAATTTTTTGGAAATATTGGCCGTGTACAAGGTGTAGATGTTATTTGTCAAGCAATTCAAAAAATGAAATATCTACCTCTAGCTAAATTTATTTTTATTGGGGATGGAGCATATGCCTCTATTCTGGAAGAAAAAATTAATCAGCTAAAACTGGATAATGTCTATTTTTGGGGGGCATTAGACCAAAAAGAGAAATCTATTGGTCTAAATGCGTGTGATGTTGCTTTAGTGACATTAACTGAGGGAATGTTGGGGTTAGGAGTGCCTAGCAAGTCGTATTTCACTATGGCTGCAGATAAGCCTATCTTAGCTATTATGGAGGAACAGGCAGAAGTCTCAACTATGGTAACACAACATAATATTGGATGGACAACACCACCAGAAGATATAGAAGCACTTGCAAAGAAATTAGATGATATAACGCTTAATTTTACTCAGTATAAACTAAATTCACCGCGTAATATTTTGATTGAAAATTATGCTGAGCCTATAGCTATGCAAAAAATTCTAAAAGTTATTAATAAATTAGATCAGGCGGGTAGTAAGGAATGAATATTTTAATTACAGGCAGTAACGGTTTCCTCGGTCAATACTTATCACAATTCTTGGCTGAAAAAGGCGATTCTGTTTTAGCGCATACCCGTAAAGCCCAAACTTTTGACCATCCGAATATTCACAATATCAATTTTGACCTGAATGATAACTTAGACAACATTGATCTGAATCAGGTTGAAGTTATTATTCACTGTGCAGGTCGTGCGCATGTCATGCATGAAACTGCTGCATCGCCACTTGAAGCATACCGCCAAACCAATGTGCAAGGTACTTTAAATCTTGCACAAAAAGCGGTAAAAAGTGGTGTCAAACGCTTTATTTACTTAAGCAGCATTAAAGTCAATGGCGAACAAACTACGACACAAGCCTTTTGTCCTAATGACGATGTCTACATAGATGACCCGTATGGTTTATCTAAATATGAAGCAGAACAAGCCTTACTTAAACTCTCTCAACGTACAGGTTTAGAAGTGGTTATTATTCGTCCCACCCTCATTTATGGGCCGAAAGTAAAAGCCAACTTTAAAAGTATGATTAACTTGGCAAGTAAAAAACTCCCTTTACCGATTGGTTGTTTAGACAATAAACGCAGTATGGTTAGTATCTATAACCTAGCTGATCTTATTCACACTTGTATGACGCATCCAAATGCTAACCGTGAAGTATTTCTAGCCAGTGATCAGGATGATATTTCAGTCAAACAACTATTTGAAAAATTAGCGAAATATCAAAATAACCAATTACTGGTGCTACCTGTACCTAAAAGCTTGATAAGTTTTCTGGCAAGTTTGGTGGGGAAAAAGGCAGTTGCCTCGCGTCTATGTTCAGAACTCGTAGTAGATACCACTAAAAATACACAACTTTTAGGTTGGACAGCACCATATAGTGTCGATACAAGCCTAGAAAAAATGTTTAATACACTGCATAAAAACTGAGCCTAGTCACAGATATGTCCATGCTATCCCTCTTTATTTTCTTTTTACTTGCGTTTGCGATAACGTATTTCATGCGAGCATACGCCCTCAAGAAAAATATCATAGATAACCCCAACGAACGTAGCTCTCACAGTGTACCCACGCCCCGCGGTGGTGGTGTAGCGGTGGTGTGTAGCTACTTGTTGGTACTGACGGTGTTGGTCTATAGTCAACAATTAATGCTGCATATAGGCTTAACCCTTATGATTGCTGGCTTTGTCATCGCTTTACTTGGTTTTTTAGATGACCATGGACATATTAACTCCATGCTGCGCTTGGCCGTACATTTTTTGGTGGCGATTGGCGTGGTGATCAGCTTGGGTGGCTTTAGTGAAGTTACAGCTTTTAATGGTCTGCAACTTGGCTTTATCGCCAATATTATTGCAGTATTATTTTTGGTGTGGTTGCTCAATCTATACAACTTTATGGATGGCATTAACGGTATTGCCAGTGTCGAAGCCATTACCACTGTCGTTAGTATGGCCATTTTGTATTATGTACTGAATACCACATTAAACTCAGACATACTTTGGTTATTGGCAGCCTGTGTATTTGGCTTTTTACTGTGGAATTTTCCCAAGGCTAAAATTTTTATGGGCGATGCCTGTAGCGGATTTCTTGGCCTCACTTTGGGTATTTTGGCGCTCATCGCCCTCAAAGAAAATTTGGCACTGTTTTGTGCGTGGATCATTTGTCTAGGTGTATTTGTGGTCGATGCGACTTATACCCTAATAAAACGCGTATTGAGCGGCTATAAAATGTATGATGCACATCGAAGCCATAGCTATCAAATTTTATCGCGTAAATGCGGGAGTCATACCCCCGTGACGTTGGCGGTTGCCGCGATTAACCTATTGTGGTTATTTCCTATCGCTTATTTGACGGTTACACAAGCATGGGCGTACCCTGAATGGGCAGTACTGATTGCTTATTTACCATTAGTATTCTTGGCCATCAAATTGAAAGCAGGAAATCCTGATGCCTGAAAAAAAATTGCTTATTTTAGGAGCAGGCGGTTTTGGCCAAACAATTGCTGAAGTTGCTGAACTTTTAGGTAATTGGGAGAGTATTTCTTTTGTTGATGATCGATGGCCTGAGCAGCAATGGGCAGGTTGCTATCCTATTGTTTCAAATATTCAAAACTTATCCTTAATCAAGCAACAAGATTTCGAGGCCATCATTGCGGTTGGAAATAACCAAATACGACAAAAATGGCAACAATTACTGCTTGATTTATCTATACCTCTCACGACTATTATACATCCACAAACCGTTATTGCTCCTAGTGCGAAAATAGGACAGGGGGTAAGTATTATGGCTGGTTGTGTTATCGGAACGAATACCATTATTCAAGATGGTGTTATTTTAAATATGGGTACATTATTGGATCATGATGTGGTGGTTGAACACTTTGTACACTTAAGTATTGGGGTGAAAGTTGCAAGTAATAATGTTATCCCTACATTTTCTTTCTTGGAAGTGGGAAGTATCATAGAACATAAGTCTTAATAACAACTTCTTTAAATTAAGATATGACGTGCTGAAAAATATATGAAATCTCTTGTAATTCCTCTGGTTGAATCTCCACGTTCAGCAAAACTCGCATTTTTAGTCATTTTAGACTTTTGTATTTTCCCTGTTCTAATCTGGCTGTGTTATGCCATCCGCCAGTTTGACCTCGGCGCAGAAGTTGTACCCAATATTCCTTTTGGTGCGGTTTGGGTCAGTGCTATTGCTGTATTGGCTCTATTTCTCTGCGGTGTATATCGCTTTATTGTGCGTACCTTCAATGAATTTTTTATTGTTAAACTGGGTTTGGCAACGATCTTATCCGTGATTGGTCTGTATTTATTGGCTTATAGCACACATGCCTTTATTCCGACATCCATCCCGTTGATGTTTGGCTTTATGATGTTTGCCTGGGTCTGGTTTAGCCGAGGTTTTATCCGTTTTATCGTGCGTTCTTATTTACAGGCCGGAGTGCCTAAAAAACGGATCGCGATTTACGGCGCTGGGAATGCAGGGCAGCAGGTAGCAGCCACCTTAAATCGCTCCAATGAGCATGTGCCAATTATATTTATTGACGATAATCCGTCTTTAAATGGCCAAAATATTGGTGGGATTCAAGTTTATTTACCAGATATTGCCTTGAAATATCTCCCTAAATTAAAGATTAGTGAAATTTTGATTGCACTGCCCTCAGTCGGGCGGATACGTAAAAGTGAAATCGTTAAATTTTTAGAACCGGCACATCTTAAAATTACCGAGATTCCCGGCCTGACTAAACTGGTCGATGGTGAAATTCGAATTTCCGATATTCAGGAAGTGGATATTATTGACCTGCTGGGCCGCGATCCGGTACCTCCAGTTGCAGAACTTTTAGCCAAAAATATTCAAGATAAAGTGGTGATGGTGACAGGCGCAGGTGGCTCAATTGGTTCTGAGCTTTGTCGCCAGATTATTAAAAACCAGCCTGCCAAAATTATCATTTATGAACTGACAGAATTTGCTTTATATAGTATTGATAAAGAATTACGTCTCACAGCATCATGTGACATTATTCCAATCCTGGGCTCAGTACTGGATGAACGCAAGCTGGAGCGGGTGATTGAACAATATGAGATACAAACTGTTTATCATGCAGCGGCTTATAAACATGTACCTCTGGTGGAGTGTAACCCATTAGCAGGCCTGAAAAATAACGCGGTGGGAACGGCATTTAGTGTCAATGCTGCGGTGAAAAAAGGCGTCGAAACCTTTGTACTGATTTCAACCGATAAAGCGGTACGTCCGACCAACGTGATGGGTGCGACCAAGCGGATGGCAGAGCTGTATTGTCAGGCCATGGCAGAAGCTCAGGACCAGACCCAGATCAGTATTGTCCGCTTTGGTAATGTACTGGGTTCTTCAGGCTCGGTGGTACCGCTGTTTAAACAGCAGATTGCCAAGGGTGGGCCAATCACGGTGACCGATCCCGAAGTGACCCGTTTCTTTATGACCATTCCGGAAGCCTCGCAGCTGGTGATTCAGGCTGGTGCCCTCGGTACCGGCGGAGATGTATTCTTGCTGGATATGGGCGAACCGGTACGGATTCAGGATCTGGCACGACAAATGATTTCACTCAGTGGACTCAAAGTCCGTGAAGAAAAAAATCCAAATGGCGATATTGAAATTCAATATACCGGCTTACGTCCGGGTGAAAAGCTGTATGAAGAACTGCTGATTGATGAAGAAAATACAGAAATTACCTCGCATAAGCGTATTTTGAGATCAGTCGAGAAGCATTATCCATTGGCAGAAATCCTGGAGGTCTTTAAACGGATGCATGAACTTTCAGCGACCCAATCCGATATTGAATGGGCATTGGCGCAGCTGGAATACTATGTCGATGGTTATGTCCGTGGTAATGACATTCAAGTGAACTAGGTTATTTATAGATATGATTAAGAAAGCAATTCTTCCTGTGGCAGGCCTCGGTACACGTTTTTTACCGGCCAGCAAATCGATTCCCAAAGAAATGGTCACGGTGGTCGATCGTCCTGCAATTGAATATGTGGTACGTGAAGCCGTGGCTGCCGGGATTGAACAGATTATTCTGGTGACACATTCTTCCAAGGCATCGATTGAAAATTATTTTGATCGTAACTTCGAGCTGGAAACCACGCTTGCGCAAAAAAACAAAACCGATTTACTCAAAGAAATTACTGAAATTTTACCGGCAGGTGTCAGTATTATTAGCGTACGTCAACCGCAGCCATTAGGTTTGGGGCATGCGGTACTGTGTGCTAAAGCCGTGATTGGTGAAGATGACTTTGCGGTCCTGCTTCCTGATGTTCTGGTGAAAGATACACAGACTCAGAATGACTTGAGCTTAATGATTCAGCGCTATGAAACCTCTGCAGCAGCACAAATCATGGTTGAAGCAGTGCCTGACCATCTGGTGGATCAATACGGCATTGTCGATGTGGCCGCATCTCCGGCCGAAGGCGAAAGCATTGTCATGCAAGGGATTGTTGAAAAACCGGCAGTCGGCACTGCACCATCGAATCTGTCTGTGGTTGGACGTTATGTCCTGCCGGCAAAAATCATGCAGCTTCTGGAACAGACACCACGCGGGGCAGGCAATGAAATTCAGCTCACCGATGCGATTGCCATGTTACAGCAGACTGAAGCGGTGGAAGCTTATCGTATGAAAGGTCAAACTTTTGACTGTGGCAACAAGCTCGGCTATCTTAAAGCTGTATTACATTATGGGGTTGATCATCCCAAGCTCGGTCACGAGTTTAAAGCGTTGATCCAAGAACTCGCTTTATAATAAAAAATAATAACAAAGGAATACTATGAAAGTCGCAGTACTGGGGAAAACCTTATTTTCTGGGGTCATTTCGGCCCTTTTGTCTGAATGTGGTCATCAGGTGGTGTGGTGTAACAGCTTCAGTGCAGATGAGCCGGCCCGGACTTATTTTCAGGATGAATCCTTGCAGTCATTGCTGCAAAAACAGGAAAAATCCGGTTTTTTAAACTGTTGTGATTTTCAGCATCTGGATTTTAATCAGGATGTTTTTTTCTTTAGTTTTAATGCCACCGAAGAGCAGCAGGCATTTCAGATGCTGGATACCATTCGGCATGCCTGTTTTGCTCATCCGAAGCTGATGATTAATGCTTCGACCTTTGGCTTGCATGGCACCCAACGCTTCCAGCAACTGCTGCCGAATGATGACTGGATTTATCTGCCCGATATTATTCAGGAAGGTAATGCCCTGCGTAGTTTTGTTCAGGCCAGCCAGCTGATCGTGGGCTGTGATCATGCAAATGCACAGGCTAAAATCAGAGAGCTGTTACGCCCCTTGTTTCCGCGTGCACAGCAGTATCTGTTTATGCCGGTACTGGATGCCGAATTTACCAAACTCAGTATTTCCGGCATGCTGGCCACCCGGATCAGTTATATGAATGATCTGGCCAGCGTGGCAGAAAAACTCGGGATCGATATTGAACAGGTGCGCCAAGGCATGGCGGCGGATAACCGGATTGGTTCGGCTTATCTGTTTCCGGGCGTCGGTTTTGGTGGAGAGAACTTCTCGCATGATATCCGCACCTTAACGCATGCAGTAGCAGATTCAGGGGTAAAAAACCAGTTACTGGAACAGGTCTGGGAGATTAACGAACAACAAAAAGAATTACTGTTCCGCAAACTATGGAATTATTTCCGTGGCGATTTACAGGGAAAAGTGGTGGCGATTTGGGGCGCAGCCTTTAAAGAAAATACCCCGAGCATCCAGCAATCTCCAGTGCATGCCATGCTCACTGCATTATGGGCGCAAGGGGTGACGGTCAAACTGCATGATCCGCAAGCATTGGCCAATATTAAAAAAGTCTATGGGACACGGCAGGATCTAATCCTGTGTGAAGATCAATATCAGGCAGTTGAAGGTGCAGATGCCTTATGTTTGATGACTGCCTGGAAACAGTATGGTAGTCCAGATTATCCACACCTCATTAAACTGATGCAGCATCCCCTGATTTTGGATGGGCGTAATCTGTATGATCCGGCCTATATCAAGGCGCGTGGTTTTAATTATATTGGGGTGGGACGTTAATGTTAAGTCAGCTTAAACCAGATCTAAATACTGAAACTGTGTGTCAAAAACTCGCCTCGAGCAAAGAACAACTTGATGCGGTGCATCTACGAGAACTGTTTGCTGCAGACCCCCAGCGTTTTAACAAATATTCAATTCAGTTTGAACAGCTGGTCTTCGATTATAGTAAACACAGAATTGATAACACGGTGATGGAGGGCCTTATTGAATGGGCAGATGCACAAAACCTAAGATCCTGGATCGGGTCTTTATTTTCAAATCAGGATATTAATTATACCGAGCAACGTGCTGCCATGCATTGGGCATTACGCTTGCCAGCACAGGATCAGCAGCATGCGGATCTGGCCGCTGATGTGCATGCTCAACTTGAGCGCATGTATGCCTTGGTCGAGCAAATTCATGCCGGGCAGCGTCGTGGCGCCACCGGTGAAGTGATTCAGGATGTGGTCAATATTGGGGTCGGTGGTTCAGATCTTGGCCCTCTAATGGTCACCCATGCCTTATCGGATTTTAAATACCAGTCTGCCCAGCCACTCAACGTACATTTTGTTTCGACCATGGATGGCAGTCAGCTGTCCGAGTTGTTGCATCAGCTGCGTCCGGAAACCACGCTGTTTATCATTTCGTCCAAATCATTTGGCACGATTGATACCCTGACCAATGCCCAGACCGTACGTTTGTGGCTGGAAAAAGCATTGGGTCAGCATCCTTATATTCTCAAGCATCATTTTATCGGGGTATCGACCAAACCGGAGAAAATGACCACTTGGGGGATTGCTCCAGAAAATCAGCTGTTGTTGTGGGATTGGGTCGGTGGTCGCTATTCACTGTGGTCCTGTATCGGATTGCCAATTGCACTGAGTATCGGCATTGAAGGTTTTAAGCAGCTGCTGGCAGGTGCTTATGCCGTAGATCAGCATTTTCAGTATCAGCCTTTTGAACAGAATATTCCAGTCTTGATGGGACTATTGGGGGCCTGGAATAACAATTTCCTGGATATTCAGACCCATGCCATCCTGCCTTATGATGGGCGGCTAAAATATTTTGCTTCCTACTTGCAGCAGCTGGAAATGGAATCGAATGGCAAGTCGATCCAGCGCAATGGTGAAAAAGTGCAGCTGGATACCTGTCCGATTATTTGGGGAGAGGTCGGTCCGAATGCGCAACATGCCTTCTACCAACTCCTACATCAAGGCACACAGTCGGTTAGCTGTGACTTTATTGCCCCGGTAGAGCGCTATAACAGTCAGCAATATACTTATGCCGATAGTGCTGAGGCATTAATCGAGCAGCATCATTTGGCATTGTCGAATTGTCTGGCGCAATCGCGTTTACTGGCCTTTGGTAATGAGGCTTTGGACCCAAAAGAATTAGAGAGCTTGCCAGCCTATAAACAGTATGAAGGCAACCAACCGAGCAGTACGCTGTTGATGCAAGAGCTGAATCCTTATAGTCTGGGTATGCTGATTGCTCTATATGAACATAAAGTTTTTGTGCAATCGGTGCTGTGGAATATCAACCCATTTGACCAGTGGGGCGTGGAAAAAGGCAAGGAAATTGCCAACCAGTTGCTGCCTATTTTGAATGGTGAACAGTCTGAGCTAGGTGGTCTGGATGGTTCAACTCAAGGTTTAATTAACATTTTATTAGGGAAGCAGCATGGCTAAAATTCTGGTAACGGGCGGGGCAGGCTATATTGGTTCGCATACTTGTGTTGAGTTATTAAATGCCGGCCATGAGGTGGTGGTTTTAGATAATCTGTGCAATAGCGCTGCTGAGTCTTTAAATCGGGTGCAACAGTTGACCCAAAAAAGCCTGACATTTATACAAGGTGATATCCGTGATGCTCAATTATTAGATCAGGTATTTCAGCAACACTCGATTGAGGCCGTGATTCATTTTGCCGGTCTGAAAGCGGTCGGAGAAAGCCAGCAAATACCATTGGCTTATTTTGACAATAATATTGCCGGTTCAATCAGCCTGGTTCAGGCGATGCAGCGCGCACAGGTTTTTAAACTGGTGTTTAGTTCCTCAGCAACGGTCTATGGCGAAAATAATCCTTCACCTTTAAATGAAGAGATGCCTACCGGAATGCCGACCAATAACTATGGTTATACCAAGCTGATTGTGGAGCAGCTCTTAGAAAAGTTGTCTGTGGCGGATGAACGTTGGTCGATTGCCTTATTACGTTATTTTAATCCGGTCGGCGCGCATAAAAGTGGCCAGATTGGCGAAGATCCACAAGGTATTCCCAATAATCTGATGCCTTTTGTGACTCAAGTGGCAGTCGGTCGTCGTGAAAAGCTATCTATTTTCGGTCATGATTATGACACGGTGGATGGGACTGGTGTGCGCGATTATATACACGTAGTCGACTTGGCCAATGCACACTTATGTGCTCTCAATAATCGTCTAACTGCGCAAGGTTGCCGTGCCTGGAATATTGGTACAGGGAATGGGATTTCAGTGCTACAAGTTAAAGATACGTTTGAGCAAGTGAATGGTGTGGCGATTGCATTTGAATTAGCCCCTCGTCGTGAAGGCGATGTGGCCACCTGTTTTGCAGACAATACCCGTGCAGTCCAAGAGTTGGGCTGGCAACCTCAGTATGGTTTAGAGGATATGCTCGCTGACAGCTGGAACTGGCAGAAGCAGAATCCGAATGGTTATCGCTAAAATCTTTATAGCGATATAAATAAAAATGGGAGCTTTTGATGAACAGCTCCCATTTTTATTGTACTGTATGCGTGAAGATTAACTCTGAATCAGCTGAGTCAATTCATCGACATAGTCCTGCATTGGTCGTGGATTATGATCACGACGGCTTTCAATATTCAGACGCAATAAAGGTTCAGTATTGGATGCACGCACATTAAAACGCCAGGTGCCAAAGTCCAGACTGACACCATCGGTCTGATCAATTGCAGGATTTTGATCGGCATAGTGATCAAAGAGTTTTTGAATCGTGGTTTGGGTATCGGCGACTTTAAAGTTGATCTCACCACTACACGGGAACTTGGCAATCATCTCTTCCACTAGCGAAGATAGAGATTGCTGTGTTTCAGACAGTACTGCAATCGCTAGTAACCATGGAATCATGCCACTATCACAGTAGGCAAAGTCACGGAAATAGTGATGGGCACTCATTTCTCCGCCATAAGCCGCATTATGTTCACGCATCACATCTTTAATAAAGGCATGCCCTGATTTCGACTGCACCGTAATCCCTTGGTATTGTTCCACGATATCCAGGGTATTCCAGACCAGACGCGGGTCATGCACAATTTTCTCACCCGATTGTTTTAGCAAGAAGGCTTGAGCCAAAAGACCAACAATATAATAGCCTTCAATAAACTGGCCTTTTTCATCGAACAGGAAGCATCGGTCAAAGTCACCATCCCAGGCAATGCCCATGTCGGCAGCATGCTCAATCACAGCATCGCGAGTACTAGCACGGTTTTCAACCAGAATCGGGTTGGGAATCCCATTCGGGAAGTTGCCATCGGCTTCATGATGAATTTTGATAAATTCAACCGGAATATTGAGTTCTTTAAATTTTTGTTCAATCGCATCGACCACATGGCCTGCTGCACCATTCCCGGCATTCATGACCAGTTTCATCGGACGGATTTTTACCGGATCAATATAGCTCATCAGGTGATTTACAAATTCAGGCAGAATATTGTATTTTTCAGTATTGCCTTTATTGCTGACGTCAATAAATTCATCTGATTCTGCTAAAGCCTGAATCTCTTTAAGACCAGTATCGGCACTGATTGGACGGGCATTTTCACGTACCAGTTTCATGCCATTATAGTCCATCGGATTATGGCTGGCCGTGATTTCAATACCACCTTGCACATCCAGATGGAAGGCGCCAAAATAGACTTCTTCCGTGCCGGTCATGCCCAGATCCAGAACATTGACACCCGCATCATTTAAACCGTGAATGGTGGCCTGTTTTAAACCTTCACTGCTGAGCCGGATGTCACAGCCAATGACCACCGTTTTAGGTTGATAAATCTGTCCATAAGCACGGCCAATTTTATAGGCAATCTCTTCATTGAGCTCGGTGCCGAGTTTGCCGCGAATGTCATAGGCTTTGAAGCAAGTCAGTTTGGTCATGTAAGTCATTAAAAACCCTGAAAATAAGAAAAATATATAATATATGCTAGTAGTATAGAGCCAAAATTATTTAATACAGCTTCCTTCATTCATAATTTTGTGAGCTAGCATTCCAGAATATTCAGCCAGTAATTGTAAGATCTCACGATCAGCACTTTTGTTAGAGAATAACTTTAGAGATTTATGGTGAGTCATATATAGATTTCCATTTTTCTAGAATACGCTGCGCCCAGTCTGCATGATAAGTATTTGATACAATGTAATCTTTTTTCGAAATATGGTTAATCATTATATATGACTGGATATTACAAACTTTGTTAATAAAGTCCTTTGGCCAACTTAAAGACTGTGACAAAATTGCAATTTTGAAAGATTCTAAGGTTTTGTTCAGGAAGATTTTATTTGCATTAACATCGTATGGTATCAGTAATGTGGAAATATTCTTTTTTCCATCAGAGGTATCAATTTCACATAAATAAAAAAGCTCATTATCTTCTCTGTCGAGTATTAGATTTACATAAAATCGGCGATTTTGACCATTAGTCAATTTATGCCCTCTGAATCGGCCATATTTTATGAAAGACTTATTATGAATTTGTTTGACTTTATAGCCTTTGCCTTCTATTTTTTTCAGCATTTTGCTAAGGTCTTGATAAGTTGAACTTGTAAAATTATTTTCTGCCTCTATGCTAAATCCTGGAAGGGTGCCTTCGTCTTCTCCTTCTCCACCAGCAAATGGTTGGTCCTCATGAAGAGCTTCCCTACTTGTATTTCGTCTTGTTATATTAATTTCTGAGCATGAAGTATTTAGTGAGATTTGTAGGTCTTCTATGGTATAAATTTCCCCCACAATATTTTTGAGTTGTGTAATTTCCTGATCAATATCAGCGTTAGCTTCATCATCAAATTTAGATTTATCCTGACTTGTCTGTTTTTTAGTATGCTGGTTTTTATCTAGTATGTCTTTAGCCTGTCCAAAACTTTTTTGGGATAAAAAATGAAATTTAACAGGTTTATGTATTCCTGTTTCTAAATTTCCGAATGAATTGATACGTTCGATCCGAAATATTTTGCTGTCTGAATAAATACATCCATCAACATCAAGTTCAATGTTTTTGAGGATAGGGGCATCCATATCAAAATCATAGGCTTTAGATTGAGCTTGGTTTTTAATGGTTTTTTCATAAATACTTAAAAAAGATTGATTTAATTCAGGGTGTAATAAAATTAATGCCAGTTTTTTTAGAAAAACAGGGTCCTTCAGATCCTTGGCTGTTATTTTTCTGTTTGGTGCAACAAAAATATGAAAGGCTTCGGTATCGTCACGATCAACCAAGACATCTGTTGTATATCTTTCAGAAAATAATGCAGCGCGTAGTAAATATGGATGAGAGAAAAAAAGATCTCGTGCGAGTACCAGTTTAGGTAATTGGATGGTCCACCCCTCCAAAGCATCTCCTGGGTTGTGATATTGGAAACTGAAGCAGGGACGATTGCGATATGTCGGATGGGTATTTACAGTTGAATTTTCTGCATTGGTCTCGTTCAAAAATCCCAAATTGATTTGAGTGAGCTTATGGTTGACTAAACGTACAGGGAAAACACTGCTCAGTGGTGTTTTGTAGTGGTATAAAAGGATACTTTCAATTGGTCTTTTTGAATGAAAAAAACGCTTTTCTTCGGAATTGCGCATTGTAGTTTTAATATTGAAACGAGTTTTACCACGATGAGTTATCTGTGTTGCACTGTAGTATTGTGTTGCTTCAGGTAAACATACGAATGGAAGGTTAGCCACTTTTATTTCCCCATAATATTCTTAAAGAATCGACGTGTTTCTGGTGTCAATCGCTGCTCACTTAATCCAGATTCACGTAAAAAAACACTTGGTGGATAGTCTTTATTTTCAGTTTGTTGACGAATATAGGTTCGAGTCAGACGACGTATTTGGTAACAATCCACAGACTCAGCATAACGATCTAAAAAGACTGAAGTCAATGGGAAAAAATTCCAGTTTTTTTCAATCATACTCACTGAGCCCAGTTGTCTAATAAAAAACTTTTTTGTCCATTGTGGGGAGTCTAGATCTTCTAATAATTCATCCCGTATTTTGATGAGTTGTTTAACAAACTGTCGATCTCGAGCTCTCCAGTCAATACGTGGTTTAGGGATAGAAGGCGGGGGAGTTAAAGCTGATTTATTGATAACTAATAGCCAATCTTTATGATTGCGATATAAGCGAGCATACAGTGAGCTATTTTGTTGGCGAGCCTGTTTGACAGGCCTTTCTAGGATTAATTTTGTCCATTGTTTTTGGTCCTCAGATAATGTTCGATCTACTTTATTATTCATACATATTGTTACTGTTGTGGTGGCTTCCTCTAGATCCATGGATGCTAGGTGAATATATTGCTTATATGTTTCAATCGGATTTTTCTCTGGAACAAGAGCTTTTAATACGATGAGGTGCTCAAGATAAGAAAATGCTTTACGATGTTTTCTTAATATATTTTTCAGCCAGCAGTTTTCACTATTTAAATCTGCTAATTGATAATATGCAAGAAAACTTTCGCCCCAATATTCAATGACTAATTGACGGACTTTTTCGTAATTGATATTTTTACGGCCTGATAGTAATTCGCTATCTTTTAAAATCAGAAAATAAGCATCTGATATAGTCGAAAAATCTGGAATACTAATGGATGTTGAATGAGCAAGTAGCTCTTCGATTAGTTCCGCAAGCTCGATATGGTGACGTGAGTCCTGAGGATTAAATGCAAGTCGTGAAGAGTCTTTCAGCGCATTCAAATGAGCAAAATAGAATTTTCGGTCTATCCCATTGCAAGGGATAGAACTCATAAAGAGCGGTTGCTTATGCTTTGTACAATACTCGTATCCAGTAATCTGCCAGCTACGTTTCCAGTAAACTTCTCCATATTGCTCCATCTGTTCTTGCCAGCAATCTGGACAGAATCTGAAAAAACTCACCGATTTGATCCGGGATGCATTTTTCCCCAATTTCGTATGCAGTGATTGGTATTGCTCACTCCGTAATGCCTGCATAGTATGACGCATCACTGTATCAGTTTGAAATATTTGGTAAATTGGGAGTAGGGTATGCTGGCTGATCAAAGTAAGCGCATTATATTGATCTGGTAAATAACTGGCTAAGGTATCTATATGCGAAGGTAAATCGTAAGTTGGTGTTAAATTTCTGTTATTGAATAATTCTTCGGTGAGATATTTTGGACTCAGAATCCCATTGTGAACTGCATAACGTGCAATTACGCTGTAAATCAGCTCATCCTGATATGGTATTGGAAAATTCGAAATCATAATACCGTGCTCTCCATTCTTTGTTGCTTAATGCAAAATGGGACGGGTAGGATCAAACAAATAGTGCGATGATTTTAATAACTCATAAACATCTACATCCTGTTCTTGTGCTTGACTGAAAAAGTTTCGTAAGTCATTCGTTTCAGTACTCTTCCATTCCTCCACTTTCATGACTTTACGAGAGGTCCTTGGCTTCCTTGCCGGAGTCGTGGTTTGATGCTGTTTAAACTTATCTTCTGCTACAGGGCTGTCTAATACTTCCAGAATATGCTGGAGGAGTACCTGTAAGTTTTCGTTTGGATATTTTTTTAATGCAGAAATGACATGCGGTTCTATCGTAGCAGCGGGATGACCTAATGCTGTTAGCATACCTATTAAAGTAGAATAATGCGGTCCCAGATCTTTATGCTGTTTTTCTGTTTTTAATGCGGCTTTAAAACGGTGTTGTTGAACATACTCCTCAATTTGAACTTGAGGGATAGTGAGGTCGGAATATCGTGCAATACGTGCAGGATTGCCTGAACGCAGTGCATCTAGAATATCGTGGACTGGCTGCAATTGTTCTTCGTAGACCTTTTTAAATAATTCTGATGTGATTTTTTCCAGACCGATGGTGATTGCATGAATTTGTACCAGACAGAACAACTTAACCACTAGATCTGGAATACCTTGCGTGTAATGATACCAAGTGGCTCTTAACTCATCGGTCAGTTCAGCTGGTTGTTGAACCCATTGATACTGCCATAGCTTGTTTGTAAAAGCATGCCATTCAGAAATAATCATTTGATCGTGAGTACTAGGATCGGGAGTCGGGGCCTCATTACGCATAGGTTCCCAGATTAAAGAGCCTAATCCTGCACTGCGTCTAGCTGATCTCAAGTCTTCTTGCAAAATTTCATTGGCTTTAGGTGTCCCAATCATCACGATTGGAATTGACGCTACATTCACAAGCGTGACAAAGAAATTAAGAATAATCTCAGCCCCACCAGATTTTTTTGTATTTAAATGCTGGATTTCATCAATGATTAAAAGTCCAATTGAATAATTATTTGCGATGATTTTCATCTGCTGTAGCATGGCATTCACATTTAAGCGGCTTCTGGTGAAACGATGCTCGAAGTTAGTATCTCCTAATGCTAAATCTACCGCTCTAAAAAAGTTTGAGCATAAGTTTTTTAAAGAGCTGTCATGCGGGCAATCAATTTTAAGATAAACAATTTGTTTTAACCCCAGTTGTTTATGCTCAATCACTTGCGGATAATAACGCAAAATCTTGTTCATTGTGGTCGTTTTTCCACTTCCAGAACATCCTATAATAGACATACTAGTGGCTGTCGATTCTGGAGGAGCGTAGCGGTAAGAGCTTTCGTTTGAAAGTTCTAGTTGTTGAAAAGCCGCGTGCAAATGCCTGTGTCGATCACCATTATTGATGTTTCTACTCACGTAACCTTGCCGGATCATAATAGAAATTTTTTGTTCAAGGGATAGATGTTTGGTGAGTGGTTGGAAAAAATCATGAGGCAGTTGAGCGATTAGATGAATTCTTTCGGGTTGAGGCAAAAAACGCTGCTCTGGAATAAATTTTAGTTTCCCTCGTAGGTGTTTAATAACCGACTTCGTGTCAAGAATGGGCGGTAATTGAGTAATGAGAGGATTATCCCCATAGATGCCTTCTATTGATGTATTAATCGTGAGTTCATTATTATTCATTCTTCATCGTCCTCTTCAAATAATTGTCTCATTAAATCTGGTTGACTTGTCAAATCCAGATTGCTGCTGTGAGATGGGGGTGTTGGAGGATTGTCTTGGTTGGGATGGATAGTCCGGATAGAATTGGCGGACCTATTTTGGAGATGTTCCTCACGTTCCACCTGAATTGCTTCTTGTTTGTTCTGACGAATATCCCGAGTACGTTGTGCTTTAGAAAGTTGGTGAACTCCTGCTTGAGCCTGCCGGCTCTGTGCTGTGTGGATGATTTTGTCAGTAAAATCCTGCAATTCACTGATGGCTACGGACTTTAGTTGTGAATGCTGTTTTTCAACAGTTTTGATTGCTTTTTGAATTTGTTCAGCTTCCCACCAGGTCAGATGCTGATATTGACGTGAGGCATCACTTAAGTGCGCTTCCCAGTATTCCAACTTATTTTCATCAAAGAAAACATAAATGGTATTTACTGAGTATGGGTCAAAACCAATCCGCAACTTTTTCGGGCGGGATTTGGTCGTGTTACGAATAAACCAGCCTTGTTGATGCATTTCCAGACATTGATAGAGTAAGCCTTTGACTTTAAGTCCCTTGTCACTTAAGGAGGCGTCGGTCCTAGGTAACAAGCCAACATATAGTGATTTGTTATCCACTTGTCTTAACATCCCAGTACGGTGCTGTAGACCCCACTGCCAGAGCTTAAGGGGGATAGACGGCAGGTCAGTCGGCATATCGGCACTACGATCATATTTCGTCAAAATATCAAAATTATTGCGTAAAAAGACGCAGCTTAAGATGATTTTTCTGAACTCTTCCAGAGTTAGACAAGCTTCTAGTCGATAATCATGTCCGCCTTTCTTTTTTTCCTTGAATCCAGAAACAACACCAATATTCTCGTAGGATTTAAAGCGTGACTGAATGATTCCAAAAGCCCTCTCCACAATACCTTTGGCATCGCTTCGATACGGTGGCGCATTTTCAATACGAACAGAAAAGTTTTTTTCAAGAAGTTCAATTTGATAGCCAATTAGTTCACCGCGGTCTGCAAGTATGGCACCAGGTAAACCATAAATAGGCCAGTCTTCTGGTTGTATTTGCAAGCCATAACTCTGACAGAATGTCACTTTATCTTGGATTGCAACGCTGAGGCATTGTATGGCTGTATTAAAGGAACTGTTTTCCATGCCGACATAAAGCCCAGTAATCATCCGGCTGAATACATCGATAACAATATATACGGTAGGTCGGCCAATAATCTGTGATGGATCCCGTGATGATACAAGGTAGATGTCAGCGATTGTTGAATCTATCTCATAACGTGCACCAGGACCATTTGCGTGCTTGGTCGCTGTTGAAGTCAGAGGTTTGTGATCTTTCAGAGTTTTCTGATTCTTCAGAATTTCCTTGGAATTGTTCTTATTTCTATATCGCTTATTATAAAAATAATAGAATTGGGCATAGGTTGGAATATCTGCGGCTTGCACTTGATGAAAGTGCTTAGAAAATAAATTTTTAAACCGAAGATAAGTTTCGTTAATGGATTGTTTTTTGACAGGAACTAAATACTCTTCGATGGCTTGCTTAAAATATAATTCAACCTGTTCAGTGACATTCTTACCTTCATTCGATTCATAAATGCGTGGTCTGCCAATTTTTTTATCACCTATAGCTCTTTTTTGGCCTTTTCCACCTGAGTTTTCATAGTCCGGTACCAAAGCATTTATAGTTTGACCACGTTGCCAGTAGCGTCTTAGGAGTCGTAGGATTTTATTAATTGATACTTCTTTTTCTAGATGTATAGTTTTAATTTTTGCAGTCCTGATTTTTGCATTGATAAGAACTTGTTCATCATTAATTAAATCTTGAATAATAAAAAAGTTTTCATCTCTTTTTTTGAGTTGAATAGAATCCTCACTCAAGTTTAATCGTTTTAAGTGTTCATAAGGATCTTGTGCTGGTATTAGGCTTTGATCATCTGAGAGAGTTTGAAGTTCCTTAGACAAAATGAGTTCAGGAAAAGCATTTTTATTATCAATCGCAATCCATACCGTATACTGCGGTAAGAATTTGAGTATTCGGTATTGTGTTGAATTCAAGATGTAAACTGAATTAATTAGTTGCATGGACTGTATTCTCATTCTGGAGCAAATTACTTGCATGAATATCAGAGAGTTTAAGCTCCAAGTACGAAATTTCTAGATTAAATTGAAGTATTCGCAGTGCGAATAATTTTCTAAACAATGCGAGCGTCGCTCCGATACCCATTTTTTGAGTTTGGTCAGAATGCTTACAAAATTGGATTAATGAGCTTTGAGGGTACTGGCTAATTTCTTCCATAAAATAAACTGCTTGATCAATCATGTGATTTGTTATTTCAAGGTCATTTTTTTCTACATACAGCCATTTAATGTTCTCTAGTACCGTAGCAGGAATGTCTTTTTCAGTAATCAGTTTGAACGGCGTATTGTGCTCTTCTTCCCAGTAACGACGTTTAATTTCTAATGACTCAATAACATGAGCTTTATTCAGATCCTTGCTGTAAAGAGTGTCAAGGGCTATAGAAAACTTACCAAAATCAACTAAAAAATCTGAAGATAGGGTAAAAGGTATATAGTCAACCGATACTTTTTTCATTCGGAAACGAGAACAGATGGAGTTAAGATCATAGATATCCAAAGGATAATGTTCGCGAATATCTGTAACGTTCTGATTCCAGTCAAGCAGTAAAAAGGTAGATAGCTCTAGATCAGAAAATAAGTGATGAAGACGTTTACTGACACGGCCTTGTACTCTGTGAGAGCGACCAATTGAACTGAAGTTTTGAACAGTTTTACAAGGTTTATAGTCGCGTCCATGGCCCTGGCCATACCCTTCTGTTACTAGTTCTTCATAGTTTTTTATAATTTTTGCCATACAGAAGACCTGTGGATTTTGGTGGATAATTAATCATATCTGAAGGGGGGTAATTTTGTATTTGGCAAAAACATACAAACTTAAATATATTTATATACAAACAAAATTTTATAATTTTTATTTAATTATTTATTTAATTCAGTGACTTAATAATTAATCCAGTATTTTAATGCTCAATTGATGAGTTTAAAAAACGTTGATGATAGGCAAAAGTATTCAAATTACATCTTAGTAAACATCGTTGCATATTCTTATGTAAACCAACTGCATATTCAGACTCAAACCCGACCATTCATTCTGGTTCATAGTAAAATGCTTATTTTCTATTCCAAATATTTTAGAACAAAATATGTAAATTTGGATCTTAAAGTACTACCTTAATCTGCTATAATTTGTACATCATTATGATGTACAAATTAGTGGAAAATATGGCTAACTTAGCAACAGAACGAATCAGTGTTCGTTCAACCGTAGATGCAAAGAATGTAATTGAGCAAGCTGCGAATTTATTGGGTCTTAGTGTGAGTTCCTTTATGATCCAATCCTCATTTGAACGAGCAAAAGAATTACTTAAATCTAATCACGAGTTAAAAGTAAATAATGCTGATCGTGATATGTTAATGAATTTGCTTGAAAATCCGCGCCCTGCAAATGATGAGATGAAAAATTTAATGAGTTTATTGGATGAAAATTGAGGTTTTACAAGCCCATCATCAGAAAAAATCATTTAATTGTGGGCAAGATGATTTAAATAAGTTCATAAAACAATACGCATCCCAACATCAGAAATCAGGAACAAGTAAAACCTATGTTGCTATTGATGATGATGCACAGGTGAGGGGGTTTTATTGTCTATCAAGTACCTCTATAGGATTTGATGGGGTTGATGCTGTTCTCACTAAACGATTACCTCGTTATCCCTTACCTTGTGTGGTTGTGGGGCGCTTTGCCGTTGATCAAGCAGCACAGGGGCAAGGAGTTGGAAATGTACTTTTAGCACATGCTCTTAAACAAATTTCAAAAGTTGCTCAAATTATTGGTGTTAATTTTGTTGTAATACATGCTAAGGATCAAAAAGCTATGGAGTTTTATCAGCGGTTTGGCTTTATCTCGTTAACATCAAATCCATTAACATTAATATATCCAGTGAATGAAATACCTCATTTTAAATAAGGTGGGCTGCTAGCTAGTAACAGGAATAGCTAATAGTATTCAGAGTTTGCACATAGTTCCTTATCCCTTATTTTGCTTTATGACCAAATATTGCGTCTAATTATGGTAATTTAATTAAGTTTGTTTTATTTTTTATTATAAGTTGTTGATATATATTATTCATTGTTTTTAAATTTTAGAATTAAGTTTGTATTAAAATTTGGTATCCTGAATTTTAGGTGAAATTAAGTTTGTATTAAGTATTGGATTCTTCCACTTTAAAATACGAATTCTTGCTCAGAAAGACGAAGCATACTTTAAATAAAAATGAAATGTTTTCAAGGTGAGGTCAAAAAGGGATGCTTTTTGAATCTAGGTTGAGATTTTTATATATCTATGTCTTTGAATATATTAGTAATAATTTTATATTTCTAGTGTGATTCTAATTTGAATTTAATTATATTAAGAACCCTGTAGACTTGGTGAAGAATCACTGGGTCTACAGGGTAGGGCTTTGTTCGTTTACTTCATTAATATCCAAACTTAAATAATTAAATCTAAACTTAATTATTTGGTACAAACTTAATTATATGAACACAGTTCCCCAGCCTTGATTCAATTTTAATTATTCTACGGTGACCGATTTTGCCAGGTTACGTGGCTGATCTACATCCGTACCACGTAATACAGCCACATGATAAGACAATAACTGCACCGGGATGCTATACACAATCGGTGCCAGCACTGCATTGACTGCCGGAATATGTACCACATGCTGGCGTTCTTTGGCTTTAATGCCGCTGTTTTCATCAGCAAACACAAATAGCTCGCCACCACGCGCCTGAACTTCTTCCATATTGGATTTGAGCTTATCCAGCATGTCATCCTGTGGTGCCAGAATCACTACCGGCATGTCATTGTCAACCAGTGCCAATGGCCCGTGTTTTAGTTCGCCTGCAGCATAACCTTCCGCATGAATATAGGAGATTTCTTTCAGCTTGAGTGCACCTTCCAGAGCGATCGGGAAATGCGTACCACGGCCCAGGAATAGGCAATGCTGCTTTTCAACAAACAGTTCTGAAAGACGTAAAATTTCATCATCATGACGTAATGTATCCAGCATGACTTTAGGCATATGCCAAAGTCCTGTGGTAATTTCCGTCATTTTTTCTGTAGAAATAGTATTTTTTACAGAACCGATTTTCAGTACCAACAGCATCAAGGCTGCAAGCTGGGTGGTAAAGGCTTTGGTGGAAGCCACGCCAATTTCAGGACCAGCTAAAGTCAGCAGGCTGTAATCTGTTTCACGTACCATCGAAGAGGTTGCCACGTTACAGATCGTCATCGTGCTAATGTCGAGGCCTTTGGCAGTTGCACGTTTCTGTGTATCACGTAAGGCAGCCAAGGTATCGGCAGTTTCACCGGACTGGGAAATACATACATATAGCGTGTTGTTCACAATCACCGGAGTGCGATAACGGAACTCGCTGGCAATCTCGACCTGGCAAGGCAGATCAATCAGCTGTTCAAACCAGTATTTGGCGATCATGCCGGCATGATAGCTGGTGCCACAGGCAATAATCTGAATTTGCTGGATTGTGGAGAAGTCTTGTTCTGCACTGGCAAGGAAGTCTTCGCGCAGCTCATTGCCATTTAAGGCTTGGGAAATGGTCTGTTTGATCGCTTCAGGCTGCTCATAAATTTCTTTGAGCATGTAGTGCTTGTATTCACCTTTAGAGGCATTGCTGACCGCAGCATCCAGTTCTTTGACCGGACGATCGATCAGTTGACCATCGACAAAGACTTCAATGGTGGTGCGGGTCAAACGGGCAATATCACCTTCTTCCAGGTAGATAAAACGGTTGGTAATCGGGAGCAGCGCTAGCTGGTCAGAACTGATAAAGTTCTCGCCAATGCCCACGCCAATCACCAGTGGCGAACCTTCACGCACGGTAATCAGCTCATCCGGGTGGTCAGTATGTACGATGCCCAGTGCATAGGCACCTTTCAGTTGCGGAACCACTTGGTGTACGGCTTCTAACAAACTTGGTGTAGATTTCAGCGCATCATTGATCAGATGGGCAACCACTTCAGTATCAGTCTGTGAGGTAAACACATAGCCCAAAGCTTCAAGATCATCTTTGAGTTCCTGATAGTTTTCGATAATTCCGTTATGGACTACTGCCACATTTTCAGAAATATGCGGATGGGCATTTTCTTCAGTCGGTTTGCCATGGGTCGCCCAGCGTGTATGCGCAATGCCAAGTGAACCACTAATCTGTGATTCATTCACAGCCTGTTCAAGGTTCGCAACCTTACCGACACGGCGTTCACGTAGGACTTGGCTGTTGTTAATGAGTGCCAAACCTGCTGAATCATAACCACGGTATTCCAGGCGTTTTAAACCTTCAATCAAAATATTGGTAATGCTACGTTCTGCAATGCCACCAACGATACCACACATATTTATTCCCCTTATTTCTTGATTTTTTGCGGACGTGGATAGTTTTCTTTGGCAAATTGCTTAGAGCGCTCTACTGCCAAACTGTTGTCTTCCACATCACGGGTAATCGTTGAGCCTGCACCGACTGTGGCGCCATTGCCAATTTTTACAGGTGCCACCAATGAACTGTTCGAGCCAATAAAGGCCTGATCACCAATAATCGTTTTAAACTTGTTCGCACCATCATAATTACAGGTAATGGTTCCTGCACCGATATTAGAACCGGCACCGATTTCAGCATCACCCAGGTAGGTAAAGTGGTTGGCTTTAGAGCCTAAACCAATCGTGGTATTTTTAACTTCAACAAAGTTACCGATATGCACTTCATTGGCCAGTTGTGCACCCGGACGGAGTCGTGCAAAAGGTCCAATTTGAGTATCTTCACCAACGATGGCGCTATCTAAAATGCTATATGGCTGAACCTTGGTGCCAGCTGCAATCTTGGTATTTTTGATAATACAGCCAGCGCCAATTTCAACGTTGTCGCCCAGCTCGCAATCACCTTCGATAATCACGTTGATATCAATGCGGACATCCTGACCGACAGTCAAATTGCCACGCAAGTCAAAGCGGCTTGGATCAATCAGATGTACGCCTTGCTGCATCAGCTGTTTGGCTTGATAAGCCTGGAACTGACGCTCTAAAGCAGCCAACTGCACACGGTCATTTACCCCTTCAACTTCAAAAGCCTGCTCAGGTTCTACAGATGCAACTTGCATACCATCTGCCAAAGCCATCGCGACAATATCAGTCAGGTAATATTCACCCTGCGCATTGTCATTGCTTAAATTTGGCAGCCATTCATGTAATTTAGCATTGCTGACGGCATAAATACCGGTATTGATTTCCTTGATCTGACGCTGTTCTTCAGAGGCATCTTTATGTTCAACAATCGCTTGAATCTGATCATTTTCACGCACGATACGTCCATAGCCATTGGCATCAGGCAGAGTTAATGTCACTAGGCCGATACTAGTTGTTGCTGTCGCATCGAGTAATTTTTGCAAGGTCACAGGATTAATGCAGGGTACATCGCCGGAAAGAATCAGCGATACGCCGTCGTGAGGCAGGACAGGCAAGGTCATCTGCACCGCATGGCCGGTACCCAGCTGTTCAGCCTGTTCGACCCATTTAATCTCTTGTTGTGCAAATGCTGTTTGAACCCGGTCACCACCATGACCATAAATGGTAATAATATTATCTGCGTTTAATTTTTTTGCCGTTTCAATGACATGACCCAGTAAAGAACGTCCTGCAAGGGGTTGTAATACTTTCGGTAAGCTTGAACGCATGCGCGTGCCTTTACCTGCAGCAAGAATAATAACAGTCGTTGACATGTTCTAATCCTAAATATGGCTTATGCCACGGTGAAGTAAAAATAAAGCAAAATACAAATAGCTGCCCAAAGGCCGGCAATAATGTCATCCAGCATGATGCCGAAGCCACCGTCCACTTGACGGTCAACCACCCGGATCGGCCAAGGTTTCCAGATATCAAATAATCTGAATAGCGCAAAACCGATGAATAACCATAACCAGTTCATCTGACCTAAGTAGATCAAGGGCAAAAATGTGATGGATTGTCCTGCAAATTCATCCCAGACGATGCGGCCATCATCATGAACACCCATGACCTTGGCAGTATGTCCGCAGATATATATGCCAATCAGGCACATGATAGCAATGGCAAAAACACTGTTTAGAAAACCAAGATGCAGCCAAATAGGAATAAATAAAAGTGCAAAGGCCGACCCAAATGTACCGGGTGCTTTAGGTGCCAGACCGGAACCAAAACCAACCCCACTAAAGACAATCAGTCGGTCGATCCATGACATGGCTTTAAAATTAATCACAGGTTTATGCAAAATGTTGATACCCATTAAATTGAAGTGAATGATCTACGCCATCTTTTTCAAAAGTTAAGCCGTGTTTCTGCTGAATTGTGCCGATCATACTAATCGAAACATCAAGTTGTTTTTGCAATAATTTTTCGTAATTTTGCGGGCTTATTGTAAAGCATAACTCGTAATCGTCGCCACCAGCGAGGGCATATTGCCATTTTTGTGTATCGTCTAATGTCTGCAGGGTAGGACTGATCGGTAAGTTTTCGAGTTGCAGCTTTGCACCGACTTGAGAAGCTTTGAGAATATGTCCAAGATCTTGTGCCAAACCATCCGAGATATCAATCATGCTATGCGCCAGACCTTTTAGGGCGGCACCGAGCTGACAACGTGGCGTTGGATAGTCCAGACGTTTTTGTAGTGGATGACCAAGATGCTGTAGTGCAAAAGCTGCATCACCGACAGTTCCACTGACACAGATCAAATCACCCGGTTTTGCACCTGAGCGTGTAATGGCTTGACCAATGTCCACCCAGCCTAATGCAGTAACAGACAGGGTTAAATGAGGGCTTTGGGTGGTATCACCACCAATTAAACTCACGCCAAATTGATCGCAGCAATCATATAGTCCCTGACTAAAAGCTTTTAGCCAGTCATGATCAATTTGGGGTAGGCTCAATGCGAGTAAAATACTGTGCGGGGTTGCGCCCATCGCAGCAATATCAGATAAATTGACAGCCACAGATTTCCAGCCAATCGCATGCGGATTGGTATTCATTGGAAAATGGCGTCCAGCAATCAGGGTGTCGGCACAGATGACCAGTTGTTGCTGTGAAGGGGGGGTGAGCAAGGCTGAATCGTCACCGACGCCTAAATCGACAGAATGGGCATTCTTGCGATTGAAATAGGTGTCGATAATCGAAAATTCAGCCATACAACAAATCTACGTTATTAATTAGACTGCTGTTTTTCTGCTGCACGCAAAGTTGTCGCTAAACGATCCAATACACCATTGATGTATTTATGGCTATCGGCACCGCCAAAATGTTTAGCCAACTCGATCGCTTCATCTAGAACGACGCGATATGGAATCTCAAGATGTTCTTTAAGTTCATATGCACCAAGACGAAGGGTCGCAAGTTCAACACCGTCAAGTGCAGAAAGTTCGCGATCGAGTACCGGGATTAAGAGCGCATCCAATGCTTCATGATTGGCAACCACTTGAGTCAACAATTCATGATAATAGCTCAGATCCACTTTGTGCATGGCATTTTCCACACGCGTACGTGCTTCAATCTCATGCACCGGATTGTGGCTCATTTGCCATTCATAAATTCCTTGTACAGCAAAGCGACGTGCTTTACGTTTTGCTGCATAAGTTGCTTGAAGTGTTTGCGACATAGCGTTAAATAGCCTTTAACAAGTTAACCATTTCAATCGCAGTCAGGGCAGCTTCGCTACCTTTATTGCCTGCTTTTGTTCCAGAGCGTTCAATCGCTTGTTCAATACTGTCCGTAGTGAGTACACCGTTAATGACAGGTAAGCCAGTGTCCAGGCCAACCACGCCTAAACCTTTGGCACATTCGCCTGCAACGAAATCGAAGTGAGGCGTGCTACCACGAATCACGGCGCCAAGCGCGATGATGGCATCGAAACGATCTGAAGCTGCCAGTTTTTTCGCAACTACAGGAAGTTCCCAGGCACCAGGTGCATGAACAACAGTAATATTATCCTCTGATACACCATGACGTTTCAATGTATCAATGGCGCCTTCTAACAGATGTTCAACCACAAAGCTGTTAAAACGACCAACTAAAATCGCATAACGGTCTTCGTTCGCGAGATGTAACATACCTTCAATACGGCGAACTGCCATAACAACCTCGATAATTTCTTAAGATGTTTGTTGTGCGGTGATGTATTCCACCACTTCTAAGTTAAAGCCTGACAGGGCATTGAAACGCAATGGAGAGCTGAGCAGCTTCATTTTTTCAACGCCTAGATCACGCAAAATTTGTGCACCCACACCAATGGTCTGATACTGCTGAGACAGTGCAGAATTTGATTTTACATTTTTTGGTGCTTTAAGGGTATCTAATGCTGGACCCAGGTCCTGTAAATGGTGTTGGCCAATCCAGACCAGTACACCACGATCACTGTTGGAAATTTCTTTCAAGGCGCGATCCAGGTTCCAGGCCGGCTCGCCATCCTGTTTCTTCAGTTTGAGCAAGTCGCGGGTCGGGTTAAAACCATGTACACGCACTGTGGTCACACCCTCTTTAGGCTCACCTTTGACCAAGGCCAAATGGATATCCGGGTTACCCAGTTCACGATAGCGATACAGGTCAAAGCTGCCGTATTCAGTATCAATACTTTGCTGATCAATACGCTCAACCGTCTGTTCATTGGTCATGCGGTAATGAATCAGATCGGCAATAGTACCGATTTTCAGGCCATGCTTTTCCGCAAACACTTCAAGATCGGGACGGCGCGCCATCGTGCCATCTTCATTGATGATTTCACAAATGACTGATGCTGGTTCCAGTCCTGCTAAACGAGAAAGATCGCAACCTGCCTCAGTATGTCCGGCACGGTGCAATACACCGCCTGGCTGCGCCATCAGCGGGAAGATATGTCCCGGCTGTACAATATCTGCCGGTTTGGCATGAGCAGCCACAGCAGTTTGAATTGTATGGGCACGTTCAGCCGGAGAAATACCGGTAGAAATACCTTCAGCCGCTTCAATCGACAGGGTGAAGTTGGTTCCATGCTGGGCACCGTTGGCATCTACCATCAACGGCAGATTCAACTGCTGACAACGCTCTTTACTTAAAGTCAGGCAGACCAGACCACGTGCATGGGTGATCATGAAGTTGATATCTTCAGGACGTACGTGTGTGGCAGCAATCACCAAATCGCCTTCATTTTCACGGTCTTCATCATCCATCAGGATGACCATTTTTCCTGCACGGATATCTGCTACAAGCTCTTCAACAGTATTGAGCGGCATCAACCTTCACCTTCTTTTTTGATCTTGATCAGACCGAATCATGACATTATTGGGTACATAGTCTAACGCTTTTTGCGCAATTTTGCCTATGCTTATTGCTTTCCCTCTAGTGGTTCATTGTTATACACAGTCTTGATAAACATGAAAAGCCGACTTTAAATGAAAGCCTGGGCTTTATGCAGGTTTTTTGAGCAATTAAAAAGCATAAAAAATGAGAAACTTAGGTGAAATCAACATAAGCTCAGACATTAAGGTGTTTTTAGAAAGTATTTTTATTCATTGTCAGTCATTCAATGGAATTCTGGACGAACAATGCTGGAAAATTTTACCTAGTATTAAAATTTTTAAAAAATAGGGGATTAAAAGTGGACCGAAGCCCGCTTTTAATCCTCAGATCGTTTAGAAGAAACCCGCAGGTTTGGTTGAATAGCTTACCAACAGATTTTTGGTTTGCTGATAATGATCCAGCATCATTCTGTGATTCTCACGTCCAATGCCTGATTTTTTATAACCGCCGAAAGCTGCATGCGCAGGGTAGATATGATAACAGTTGGTCCAGACCCGACCGGCCTGAATGGCTCTACCGGCACGGTAGGAAGTATGCGCTGAGCGTGACCAGACACCGGCACCGAGTCCGTAAATCGTATCGTTGGCAATCTTGATCGCATCATCAAAGTCTTTAAAGGTGGTTACAGCCAGTACAGGCCCGAAGATTTCTTCCTGGAAGGTCTTCATATCATTGGTGCCTTTAAAGATGGTTGGTTCAATATAGAAACCTTGACCCACTTCCTGACGTGCTTCACCACCGATCAGGATTTGTGCGCCTTCTTCACGGCCAGTGGCAATACAGCCCAGAATCTTGTCCTGCTGTTCCTGTGAGGCTTGCGCGCCAATCATGGTGTCAGTATCCAGTGGATGTCCAGTTTTAATGCGTTGCACCCGTTCTACCGCACGCGCCAGAAATTCATCGGCAATACTTTCCTGTACCAAGGCCCGGGAAGGGCAGGTACAGATTTCACCCTGGTTCAGGGCAAACATGGCAAAGCCTTCCAGAGCTTTGTCCAGATAATCGTCTTCCTGATCCATAATGTCGGCAAAGAACAAGTTTGGTGATTTACCGCCAAGTTCCAGAGTCACCGGAATAATATTTTCAGTCGCATATTGCATGATCAGCTGACCCACTGCGGTTGAACCGGTAAAGGCAATCTTGGCAATGCGTGGATTGGTCGCCAGTGGACGGCCGACCTCAACCCCGTAGCCATTGACGATATTCAATACGCCCGGTGGTAAAATATCCTGAATCAGTTCAGCCAGTACCAGAATACTGACCGGAGTCTGTTCCGCAGGTTTCAGCACGATACAGTTACCTGCAGCCAGGGCAGGTGCCAGTTTCCAGGCGGCCATCAGAATCGGGAAGTTCCACGGGATAATTTGACCCACGACGCCCAACGGTTCATGAAAATGATAAGCAATGGTATCTTCATCGATTTCGGAAATGCCGCCTTCCTGTGCACGGATACAGCCGGCAAAATAACGGAAATGGTCAATGGCCAGCGGAATATCGGCAGCCAGCGTTTCACGGATCGGTTTGCCGTTGTCCCAAGTTTCTGCCACAGCCAGCAGTTCCAGATTTTGTTCCAGGCGATCTGCAATTTTCAACAGAATATTGGAGCGGGTGGTCGGTGATGACCGGTTCCATTGCTCTTTGGCTTTGTGTGCTGCATCAAGCGCCAACTCAATGTCTTCTACAGAGGAACGCGGCACTTTGGTAAAGACTTTGCCATCTACCGGAGAAATGTTGTCAAAGTATTCACCTTTGACTGGAGCGACCCATTCGCCGCCAATGAAATTATCGTATTGTGCTTTAAATTGAATTTTTGAACCGTCAGTATTGGGGTCTGCATAACGCATAATCTATTCCTTTATATGATTGTTAGTGGTGCAGGCTGCGCGCATGTTGCCGATCAAAAAATATAGGCGCTTCTGCATTCAGCTCTACTATAAAGAGGGAACAAGACGGACGGTTTTTTGTTTACAGGCTTGCTACAAAAGACAATATTTGGAGACAAGCGGTAGAATAATAAAAATTATAAATTCTCAAGCCTTAAATTTAAAAACAATGAGTTATAGTGGTTATAAAACATCGAAAGATAGGCATATTTTCAATGCACTTGATTACATTTTGACCTAGTCATGATTCAAAAGAAGCCAAGCAGGAGAAATGAGGGTAAGTTTCATTTCTCCTTTCGCATTTATCTAAAGCCCTTTGTCATGCAGCCATTGAAACAGTTGCTGATAAACTTGCTCACGTACAGATTGCTCTGAAAGCACCAGATCATGTAAACCGTTCTGGATACTTTGAACCGTGACATCACCTTTAATTTTTTTGGCATATTTTTGAATGTCTTTAATGCCTAAAATCACATCACTGCTCTGTGCGGCTTTCCCCCATTTTTTAGGATATAAAGTCTGATGCGAATGCATAATCAGTACCGGAACATCGAGCTGAACACCGCGATGAATTTCCTTCTGTGCCTCATGAATGGCACGAATAAAACTGATTCGAACCATCGGGTAGCGGGTCTTTTTCCAGTCCAGACTGAAGTCCCATTCGCCTTTTAAATCCTTATGCAAGCTGGTGGCATACCAATTGTTCAGCTCGCTTGGAAATTTAAGATTGGGAAAAATTTTGGCCAGTCTGCTCAGTTGCGGAATACCAAGCGCACGCTTGATCGGATTCATGTTGAAGTCATAGAATGGGCTGTTGACCCAAAGTGCTTTGATTAAAGTATGCTGTGGATGATGTGCCGCATATAAGGTCGTGGTCAGACCACCGGTAGAATGACCACAGAGCAGGGCAGCATCGTGACCCTCGGCTGCTATAATGTTGAGGGCTTGGGTAATTTCTGCATCATATTCAGCAAGGTCATAGACGTTATAATATTTTTGATGCGGCAGAATCGAACGTCCGTATTTTCTTAAATCCAGCGCATAAAAATCAAAACCATGCTGATTAAAGCGCTCTGCCATTTCGGTCTGAAAAAAATAATCGATAAAGCCGTGAATATATAGAACTGCTTTTTTTGTAAGTTGGGCTGCTTTTTTACGGATCAGGGTTGCTACGACTTTGCCCTCATAATCATCGGGAAAGTTTAAGGTCGCTTGCTCATAACCTGTCCCCAAAATATCGGGCTGATAAAGCGGTTGCAGTTCACTCATTGTTATACTCGTTGGTCTTATTAAATTTATGCTTTATCCTTGATGAGCTGAGGTTTTTTGTCAAACAGATCTTGCTGCCGATTTAAATTAAAAATACGAATAGGGATTAATTTTAGAAACCGTCCAAAACCTAGGCTGAAAATGAGTGTTATCAGATTATAAAATCCTGCTACAAGTATTATAAATTTGCTAAATGACCTAACAGCTTAAAATCAGGCTAAGCTATATAAAATAAACAAAGTGATGTGACTATTTTGGCAGAACTGCCGAAGATTGATTAGATGAGTTAAATAATGCCCAGAGAAAATTTGAACAGTAAACGCCCTTTATATATTCCTTATGCTGGAAATACTCTGCTAGAACTCCCACTACTCAATAAAGGCTCTGCATTTTCTGAAGAAGAGCGTAGAAGCTTTAACTTGCATGGCTTGATTCCTCATGTCACCGAGACGATTGAGGAGCAAAGTCAGCGTTCTTATCAGCAGTATTGTGCTTTTAGCAGTGATATTAACAAGCATATTTATTTGCGGAATATTCAGGATACCAATGAGACCCTGTTTTACCATCTGATTGAAAATCACCTCAGTGAGATGATGCCGATTATCTATACCCCGACTGTGGGTGAGGCATGTCAGCGCTTTTCTGATATTTATCGCCGTCATCGTGGGATTTTTATTTCCTATCCTGACCGTGATCAGATCGACTAGATTATTCACAATATCAATAAAAAGAACGTGAAAGTGATTGTGATTACAGATGGTGAGCGCATTTTGGGTCTTGGAGATCAAGGCATCGGTGGTATGGGGATTCCCATTGGAAAACTGGCACTCTACACCGCATGTGGCGGGATCAGTCCGGCCTATACCTTACCGATTACTCTTGATGTTGGTACCAATAATCAGCAGTTGTTAAATGACCCGATTTATATGGGCTGGCGTGAACCACGAATCAGCGGCGATGAATACTATGCTTTTGTCGAGACGGTGATTCAGGCGACTCAACAGCGCTGGCCAGATGCCTTAATTCAGTTTGAAGACTTTGCACAGAAAAATGCCATGCCTTTGCTGGAAAAATATCGTGATCGAATCTGTTGTTTTAATGATGATATTCAGGGCACCGCAGCAGTGTCTGTCGGCAGCCTGATTGCTGCTTCGCGTGCAGCAGGTAAACAGCTCAAAGATCAGGTGGTTACTTTCCTGGGTGCTGGTTCAGCTGGTTGCGGGATTGCAGAACAGATCATTAAGCAAATGGTTGCTGAGGGTTTAAGTGATGCTGAAGCGCGTGCACGCGTGTTTATGGTCGACCGCTTTGGTCTGATCACAGAAAATCAGCCGAATTTACTGGACTTCCAGCGCAAACTGGCACAGCCTCTTGAAAATGTAGAAAGCTGGGCAGATGCTGAGAGCATGATTTCTCTGCTAGATGTAGTTAAGCGTGCCAAACCGACGGTACTGATAGGCGTATCTGGACAGCCAGGTCTATTCACTCAGGAAGTGATTGAAGCCATGGCTGAAAACAGTGTGCAACCGATTATTTTCCCTTTATCCAATCCGACTTCCCGCGTAGAAGCTGTTCCGGCAGATATCTTGCAATGGACCAAGGGCAAAGCGTTGATTGCGACGGGTAGCCCATTTGCACCAGTGAATTATCAGGGGCAGATTCATCATATTTCACAATGCAATAACTCTTATATCTTTCCGGGCATTGGTTTGGGTGTAGTTGCTTCAGGTGCAAAACGTGTCACGGATAATATGCTCATGGCCTCGAGTAATGCCTTGGCGGACTGTTCTCCGAAACTGAAAGATCCTCAGGCAGATTTATTGCCGAATCTGGATTGTTTACAGTCAATTTCGAAGCAGATTGCCTTAAAAGTGGCGCTTGCTGCGATTGAAGATGGGGTAGCACCGAAAGTCAGTGTAGAAGAATTGCAGTTGGCTATTGAACGTAATTTCTGGACACCGCAATACCGTAACTATCAGCGAATTACCTTTTAATTATATTGGAAATGGACTCTGTATTGTGGCTAGTGGTTTGCTAGCTTGAGTTTATCTGATGCGTTGGTGAAATATAAAAAGCCCTGATCTTTTGATGAGGGCTTTTTATATTGTCGTAGGGGTGGCATGGTCACATCTTGGTTATAAAATCAGAAAGTACTTTAAGAATTTGTTATTGAGTGAAACAAAAATGAAAGGATCATTTAAAAAAATAACATCAACATAAAAAAAGCCCCGATCTTTCGATCAGGGCTTTTTTAGAATCTGGAGCGGGAAAGGAGACTCGAACTCCCGACCCCAACCTTGGCAAGGTTATGCTCTACCAACTGAGCTATTCCCGCGGAGTCTATAAAGTTTTTTAAATGAAAAAACTAAATGAAAAAATTTTGAGCGGGAAAGGAGACTCGAACTCCCGACCCCAACCTTGGCAAGGTTATGCTCTACCAACTGAGCTATTCCCGCATGCCGTGTATAATACAGCATGCAAAAATGTGGTCAACACCTTTGTTAAAAATCTTGCATCAATTGCATAAAATAAAAGCAAAATGCTGTAGACCAGACAATAAATAACCAATATTCATATAAAAATCAATAAATTTTCGCCACAATCAACGGATTGCATCTGAACAGATTACCGAAATACTCGGCAGAACAAGGTATACTGAGACCATATTTTTGAAGATTGGAGTCAGGCCATGAGCTTAGAACAACAACTGAAAGATCGTTTGGCGCAATTATCCCCAACCCATTTGGAAGTGGTGAATGAGTCTTCGGGTCATGGTGGTTATTTCCCGGGAAAAGAATCGCATTTTAAAACCGTGATTGTGAGTCAGGCATTTGCCGGTTTGCGCCCCGTCCAGCGTCATCAGAAAGTTTATGCTGCTGCGGGTGATCTGCTGTCAAAAGACAAGATTCATGCGCTGGCCATTCATGCATTTTTGCCTGAAGAATGGGCAGGTCAGGATACGACCAGTCCTGCTTGTGCACACGCACCTAAAAACTAAGAGGAAATGATGGAAACCCAACTTTTAGTCAAGATTATCCATATGTCGGTAGCAGGACTGGCGATTGTCGCCATTCTTGCCCGTGCCTTGACCTTGTTTGTCGGCACACAGGGAAATATGCCTAATCCGGTAGCACGTACAGCGCTAGTCGCTTTACAGCATTTAGCTATCACGGTGATTGCACTGACCGGTATAGTATCGCTCGTCCTGAAAGACTTTGATGTACAGCCTTGGTTCTATGCCAAAGTCATTTTATTTTTGGTGCTGGTATCCTCGCTAGGCAAAGCCTATAAAAAAGATGATTCGATCTTGTTGTCGCAGCGTCGGGCTGGCTTAGTTATTGCTGTAGTTTCATTGGTGTCTATTCTGGCTTTGGTGATGATCAAGCCGAATTTTGGCTAAAAGCAGGCTGGCTGTGATGATCAGCACAGCCAGTCCATGCAAATAATTAGAAAATACAAATGTTGTAAAAGTAATTAAAAATGTGAGGAGGGGGACATGCGTACACGTGTGGTATTTAATCAAAAGGGTGGGGTAGGCAAGTCGAGTATTACTGTCAATCTGGCAGCGATCAGTGCACATCAGGGTTTAAAAACCTTATTGATTGACCTGGATCCGCAGGCCAACTCTAGCCAGTATGTGCTGGGTGATGATGCGACGTATTCTAGTGACAAGCCGGCACTCGAACCGAATATCGAAAACTATTTTGAAGATGTACTCGGTAATCAGCAAAGCAAGGGCTTGCTTGGTAATGCGATTGGCTCGATTTTAAAAAGTCGTAGCAAAGGTCTGGAAAGCTATGTGCATCAATCTTCTTTTAAACATCTGGATGTTATTCCGGCTAGCCCAACACTGGGTGCATTGGCCCATGCACTGGAGTCCAAGCACAAGATTTATAAGCTACGAGATGCCTTGCAACAACTGTCGGGGCATTATGACCGGGTATTTATTGATACACCGCCTGCATTCAATTTCTTTACCCTCTCTGCTCTCATTGCGGCGAACCGCGTGCTGATTCCATTTGACTGTGATGTATTTTCTAAACGTGCCCTACAGACCCTGATTGAAAATGTCATTGAAACCCAGGATGACCATAATGAAGGGCTGGAAATCGAAGGGATTGTCGTGAACCAGTTTCAGGCACAGGCCAAATTACCGCGTGAAGTGGTACAACAGCTCAAAGATGAAGGCTTACCGGTCCTCGACAGTATGTTGCCACCCTCGATCTTGATGAAAGAATCTCATCAGAAAAATCAGCCTTTGATTCATTTGGCTACTGATCATAAATTGACTCAGGCCTATCAATCGTTGTTCAATGAGATAGAGCAGAATTAAGATCGAGTTAGCTATGAAACTTGTGAAAGTAAGCCTGAGTATTGCTGCACTGGCATTACTGAGTGCCTGTGCAACGCCGGTAAAACCGACTTATGTGTCGCCCACCCTCTATCAGACTTTGGGTTGTTCGCAATTACAGGGTGAATATAATCGTATTCAGCAGTATATCGACAATGGCGTTGAACCACCGAAACGTACTGGCGTCGGTGTGGGCGTTGGTCTTGGCGGTGGTTGGGGTAGTCGCGGTGGATGGGGTATTGGCCCGAGTGTTTCAGTCAATATGGGACAGTCATCCGATACCAAAAGAACCGAACTGGCACGGCTTTTAGGCGAGCAGGAAGCGATTGTACAGGCCGCGCGTTATAAGAACTGTTCGATCATCGTTCGGCAGGCGACGCCTAAATAAATCATTCAACATTAAACGGATAAATGCTGACTTCGGGTCGGCATTTTTTATTGCTTTCACCAAGAATAGGGCGGTTTACATTAAGATAAAACTCACTGGAAATTGACCAGACTGTATATAAATCTGAAATTTATAAGCTTGTTATCCCACTTCCATATTGATTAAGCTACAACCTTGGCCCGGAAAAGTTCATTGCGATGATTGAAAATTGGTTATTTGTTTTAGGACTCATTGCTGTAATGATGGTTCCAGGGCCCGCCAATGCCTTGGTGGCCAGTTCTGCTCATCAGCAGGGGCAGGCCAAAACCAGTCTCTATCTTCCTGCCATTTTGCTCGGCTATTTTTATGCCATTAATGTATGGGCCTTGGTGATTCATCTGGCGTCACCGATCTGGCCAAATTTTAAAGGCTTGGTCTATGTGCTGAGTACCATCTGTGTGGGCTGGATGACCTTGCATTTATATAAGGCCCAGCAGTTAGAACGCTACAGCAAGAACCATCCGCAGATTCGCCCCTGGCAAATGTTTACAACTACCCTAAAAAATCCTAAAGCAGCATTGTTGGCCTCTGGAATTTTACCGATGGAAACCTGGCAAAGCCCGACCAACTTCGTTCTGGTTTTTGCTGCCTTTAGCTTGAGTACCGTTCCGGTCGGGATATTCTGGATGGTCTTTGGTCAGGCCATATTGACCAGTCCATCTGAAAAAATAAAAGCCGGCCTCATTTATAAAGGCGCGGCTCTATTTGTCCTGCTTTGTCTCATCCCACTCCTGATCAAGCTCTGGGATTAAGCGCACAGGCTGTAAAAAATCTTAATGTAAAAAGTTCTTAAGCTGTTTTACTTTTTTTTAGCTTTTGTTGAATAAAGCCAATCACACCTGGCAATACGCTTAAAATAATGATGCCAAAAATCAGATAGGTGAAGTTGTCTTTGACGATCGGCATATTGCCAAACATATAGCCCAAAATGACAAATGAGCCAATCCAGGCGAATGCACCCACCACATTATAGGTCAGGAAATATTTGTAATTCATGCTGCCAGCACCGGCGACGAAGGGTGCAAATGTACGGGCAAAAGGAACAAAACGCGCAAAAATAATGGTCTTACCACCATGTCTGGCAAAGAATTGCTGAGTCGCCAATAAGTGTTTTTTATTGATAAAGCGCGATTCGATCTCGAAAACCCGAGGACCAATATATTTACCAATATGATAATTCAGGGTGTCACCCAGAACTGCCGCAACAAACAAGAGTGGAATCAGCACCCATGGATCCATTGCACCAGTAGAGGCTGCCAGTGCACCTGCTGCAAATAGCAAGCTGTCGCCAGGCAGGAACGGCATGACCACCAGACCTGTTTCTACAAAGATAATCAGGAAAAGAATGGCATAAATCCAGATCCCGTAATTAGTGATAAATTCAAGTAAGTGATCATCAACATGCAAGATAAAATCAATCAGTTCCATGAGCCCAGTACAAGCAAAAGTGTGGTCAAATCCTAACAGCCCGGGGCATGAAAGTCAGTACCAGAAAGTAAAATAATTAATGCTTCATCGATCTTCAATTGAGCCAAAATTTCTCTTACATATTATCTTCAGATTTTTATAAAAATAGACTTAATTGGATTAAATCTTGAGCTTAAAAATATAAAAATGACAGACCAATCAAGGCATCCAAAGGGATGCTTTATTCTGCTAGAAATATAATGCAATCAACTAAATGCATACCTCATGCGAATTGTGTGCTTAATGCGCTGAAAAATGTTAGAATACGGCGCTTATCTTTCGTTTGCCTTTCATAGTTGTTCGTCATGACTACCAATACTCAAATTACTGAAGATCGTATCCTGATTCTGGATTTCGGTTCTCAATATAGTCAGCTCATCGCACGTCGTGTCCGTGAAGCTGGTGTATATTCTGAAATGTATGCCTATGATATGTCTGAAGAAGACATTCGTGCATTTAATCCAAACGGTATCATCTTGTCTGGTGGACCTGAGAGCGTTCACCTTGAAGGCAGCCCGCGTGCGCCACAAGTGGTATTCGAGCTGGGTGTGCCGGTATTGGGTATTTGTTATGGTCTGCAAACCATGTGCGAACAACTTGGCGGTAAAGTTGAGCCAGGTACTGTGCATGAGTTTGGCTATGCAGAAGTAGATATTGTTGTACGTGACAAGCTGATCGGTAATTTACAGGACCGTGAAAACCAGCTGCATGTCTGGATGAGCCATGGCGATAAAGTTGCCCGTATTCCAGAAGGCTTCCAAATCACTGCACAGACGCCAAGCTGTCCAATTGCGATGGTTTCTGACGAAACTCGCCGTTTCTATGGTATTCAGTTCCATCCTGAAGTGACACATACTTCTAAAGGTGCAGAATTACTGTCGAACTTCGTTCATCAAATTTGTGGCTGTCGCGGTCTGTGGACGCCAGAACACATTATTGATCTACGTGTAGAACAGCTTCGCCAACAGATTGGTGATGAAAAAGTATTACTAGGACTTTCTGGTGGTGTGGATTCATCTGTAGTGGCAGCGCTGTTGCATAAAGCGATCGGTGATCAGCTGACCTGTGTATTTGTAGACAATGGTCTGCTTCGTTTGAACGAAGGCGATCAAGTGATGCAAATGTTTGCTGACAACATGGGTATCCGCGTGATTCGTGCTGATGCTGAAGAGCGTTTCTTGACTGCGCTTGCAGGTGAAGTTGATCCTGAAGCAAAACGTAAAATTATTGGCCGTGAATTTATTGCTGTCTTCGCTGAAGAAGCACGTAAATTAGATGGCGTAAAATTCCTTGCACAAGGTACGATTTATCCGGACGTAATTGAATCTGCTGCAAGCAAGCAGGGTAAGGCGCATGTGATTAAATCACACCATAATGTGGGTGGTTTACCAGCAGATCTAGCGTTTGAACTGGTTGAACCATTACGTGACTTATTTAAAGATGAAGTACGTAAATTGGGTACGACTTTAGGCTTGCCACACAGCATGATCTACCGTCATCCATTCCCGGGCCCAGGTCTTGGTGTGCGTATCCTGGGTGAAGTGAAAAAAGAATATGCAGACATTTTACGTCTTGCGGATGACATTTTCATGCAGGAACTGCGTGCCAGCGGCTGGTATGACAAGACTGCTCAAGCATTTGCAGTATTCCAGCCAGTAAAATCGGTGGGTGTAGTCGGTGATGGCCGTCGTTATGCATGGGTGATTGCACTGCGTGCGGTAGAAACCGTGGACTTTATGACGGCTCGTTTCGCGCATCTTCCTTATGATTTAGTCGATAAGATCTCGACCCGTATCATGAATGAAATTGCTGAAGTTTCTCGTGTTGTGTATGACGTATCGTCTAAACCACCAGCAACAATTGAATGGGAGTAATTTAGGGGTTTCGGACAGCACTGCTGTCCGCCTAAATTACGCCAAGCGCTATGCGCGTGGCAGTATCTGGTTTATCAGATATAACCTAATAAAAAAGAGCGCTTCGGCGCTCTTTTTTTGATTTATACTGAATAAAAATAAACCTTTAAAAGCTAAAAAATGCCTTTACCTACTTATGATCAATTAATGCTGCCTTTAATGAAATTATTATCAGAATTAAATGAGCCAATAAAAATTTCGGATGCTGCGAATATCCTAGCTGAACGTTCCAATTTACACGAAGAGGATTTAAATAAAATTCTTCCGAGCGGGAAAAATATATTTAAAGATAGAGTGGCATGGGCAAAGACCTACTTAGTTAAGGCGGGCTTAGTTCAACAACCGAAGAGAGCATATTGTGAGATTAGTAGCTTGGGTAGACAGGTTGATTTAAAAAGTTTAGATGCTATAACAAATGAATATTTAGCACAGTTCAACGGATTTTCAGATTTTAAATTAGGAAAGAAAAATAAAGATGAGTTTGGGATCGGGAATCTACAAGTTATTGAAAGCCTAAATAGTTACCAAGAAACTCAGACTCCAGAAGAAACAATCCAGAACACAACGGAATTATTAAAATCTGATTTGAAAAGTGATTTGCTTCAGATGGTAAAAGATAAATCTCCTTCATTTTTTGAAAGACTGGTTGTCGATCTTCTGGTGGCAATGGGCTACGGCGGTTCACATCAAGATGCAGCTCAAGCGATTGGTAAAACCAACGATGGTGGAATTGATGGTGTAATTAGTGAAGATCGATTAGGGCTAGATAAAATTTACATCCAAGCGAAACGTTGGAAAGATACTGTTGGTCGTCCCGACATTCAACAGTTTAAAGGTGCTTTGGCCGATCAAGTTGCTAAGAAGGGTGTATTCATTACTACGTCAAGTTTCAGTAAAGAGGCCATTGAGTCGGCAAGAAAATCCGGTATTGTTTTAATTGATGGCGATAAGCTGACGTCTTTAATGATTGAATTTGGTTTAGGTGTACAAATAGAACGTAGTTTTCATATCTATAAAATCGACCAAGATCGTTTTGATGAAGATAATTTTTAACGGGTAATTTAAGCCGGTTTAACCTGCCAGTTTTGCAGCTCCCCAGCTAAACTTTGCTCCAGATCTGGATCATAAGCTTCAACCCGATTCCGTCCATTGGCTTTAGCCTGATATAAGGCAATATCGGCCTGTTTAATCAGGGTCATTAAATCTGTTTCACAGCTTTCCAGAATGGCAGCACCAATCGAAATGCTAAAACTGAAACGATGTTGGCTGTCCAGATCGATCACAATATTTTCAATTTTATGCCTTAAACGCTCGGCAACTTTTAGCGCTTCATCCAGAGAGGTTTCAGGTAAAAATGCAATAAATTCCTCACCGCAATAGCGTGCCAAAATATCATGCTGCCGCATTTCGCTGTGTGTATTTAGAGCAATCGTCTGTAAGACCTGATCTCCGATATCATGACCATAACGATCATTAATCTGCTTAAAATGATCGACATCAAAGACTAGTAAACTCATAGGCACCGGTTGATCAAAATTCTGTTGTACCAGTTGTTGCGCGAGATATTCAAAACAGCGACGGTTATTCAGGCCAGTGAGTGAGTCGGTATGAGCCATATTTTCAAAGGCCTGCCGATTATATTCATTCAGGGTATGCTGCAAAAATACCATGCGTGATTTTAAGGTCGAGCTCCAGCTAATATATAGACTGAAGGTCAATACTGGCAGATAAATCAGGGAAAATAAAAACATCTGGTACAGGTCAGATCGAGTATTGAAATATACACCGATGTAAATCATCAAAGTAATCAGACTCGAAGTAATCAAAGACGGCCAGAACCGGATCTGCACACATAAATTGGCCAACACAATAAAAACCAAGGAGGCATATTGATAAATGAGGGTATAAGCACTTTCAGACTGATTTAGATTAAAAAACCAGATGGCACTTGCGCCAATAATTGAGGTAGGTAAGAGTAAATCAAACACAGGTAAATTGCGGTAAGAGTGATACATCCAGATCGTGATCAGTACGATCAGAATGGTATAGCTAATTTTGGTCAAAATGAGCAAATTGAGAATATCATGCAGCACCAGAATATCGGCGAGGGTATAAGAGGCATATGCCAGCTGTGCGAATAAATTGACCTGTAATAGGTATTTTAAAGTGAGCTTCTTTTGATGGGCATAGTAGGCCGGTTTTAGAGGCGCAGGAATACGAACAAGCGGATCTTGAAGAGCCTCCTGAATCAGGGTACGTGATTCTTTTTCGTTATCATGCGGCATGCAGCCTTCCCAAATTAAAATATATAAAAATGAATAAGATGAAATTTATATATAGTTGTATAAAAAATATTCTATTCTTTTGTTGGATATTTTAAAAGTGGAAGAATCAAATTTATTTTATAAAATGAAATCCCCGATTAGTGCATTCTAAGGATGATCCTAGCTTATAGAACAGACTAATGATCCAGCTTTAATTCGCCGTTGACTGGGCTGGTTGAGTGTCTGGCTTAAATACATTCCAGGGATTTTCTGTCGCAGGCTTGGGCTTATTCAGCATATCTGGATGATAGACCTCAATCCGGTTTCGGCCAGACTTCTTGGCCTGATACAAGGCAATATCGGCTTGTTTGATCAGGTCTTCCAGGGGTTGGGTATGGGATTCCAGTTCTGCTACACCGATCGAAATGGTGAACCGGATGGCATGATTGGGTTCGACATAAATGTACTGCTTTTGAATTGCACAACGAATTCGTTCTGCAATCACCCAGCTGTCTTGCAGCTGAGTATCTTCTAGGAGGGCGATAAATTCCTCCCCACCAAAACGTGCCAGTACATCGCTATGCCGCATTTCTTTACGGGTCACCTCAGCAATCAGTTGTAGCACCCGATCACCGACATCATGCCCATAGCTATCATTAATATTTTTAAAATGATCCACATCAAACATCAACAGGCAGCTACTGGCATGTTTAGGCCATTGATGAATAGAGCGTTCAGCCATATCGACAAAATGGCGACGGTTGTAGAGCTGGGTCAAATCATCGGTATGTGCCAGATTCTTTAAGGTTTGATAGTTCCATTCATCAAGCAGGGAGCGCAGAAAAGAACGCCGCACATTCAGAATATTATTCCAGTTAATATAAATGCTAAAAAACCACAGTGGACTAAAGACCACACTAAAAATAAAGGCTTGAGAGGCACTCATGAACTGGGTCACCCCAAGCATGATAAACAGCGCAATCAAGATGGAGCAATAGACTGCGACTTTAAACTGGGTCTGCACACAGAGATTGGCGATAAGAATAAAGATCGCAGAGGCATAAATATAGGTGGCAACATGGGGACTGGTTGAAAGCGCGAGTAAGCTAATCCAGGCCGCTGCAGCTACAGTGGTGCCTATCGGCAAGATTCTGTCCAAAATCTGAATATTTTTATATTTTTTAAACAGGTAATAACAGCAAAACATCGCCCCCAGAACCAGAACGACGCGCATCAGACCAGAAATAAAAAACATGTCTGGAATAATCAGGATATCGGCAAAGAAATACAGTAAAAAGGCAATTTGCGCCAGATAGTTAATTTGACGCAAGTTATGATGACTATGTGTATAGACATAATCATGAAAATACTGCTGAAACGGGGCAGGAATACGGGCATGAGGATCTGTCAGCGCCTGTTCAATCAGCTGACGGTTCTGCAGATCACATTCAGATAATTTCAGTGATTTATCGGTCGTCGAATTTTGAAAAGATACATTCGCCGTTGAATATATATTCTCATTCTGAGCAGACATGTCCTGGTCCAGTATTATTTTTATAGGTGCCTATTATGCCGTGATTGAGTAAAAAATAACCTCCCAAAAATTGGGTATCCGGGAAGTTTTTAAAGCTAAAACGTAACAAAATTTGTGTTTTGTAAAATTGAAAGTGATTGAAATACATGAATAATCATCTTATTCATTGGGATCTTTGGTTGTTGTTGCTCCGTTTCACGTGAAACATGGACTAATGACATTCGTTGATCTTCAGTTTATTTAAACTCATAACGCCATGTACCTAAATCATGATTGACTTGTTAAAACTCAAGTTTGGGGCTTTGAATATAAATCTCATCAGCTTTTCAGAATTTAAATTGATGGGACTAGTGAGGCGTTTTATACGTATCTAAATATTTCCAGGGATAGATTTTGCCCATAGACCCTGTACATTGTCCTGAACAGAGAGGCATCTTGAATCGGTCAAATACATGTCTCACCCACTCAAAAAAGTAGAATGAAAATGCCGAGGTAAGCTCAGCCATGTCGAATAATAGTGATATTGAACTGTCGAATTCTGATGATTGTGAAAAGTATGTGAATCAGTTTATTCAGGAGTTTCCTTTACGTCGCGCGGAAATCGGACAGGGCACCGTGATTAAACGTGCCTTGCCAAGCAGACATAAGCGCATGATAGGTGCCTGGTGTTTTCTGGATCATGCGGGTCCGGCCATTTTCCCGCAAGGAGATGGTCTGGATATCGGACCACATCCGCACATTGGTCTGCAGACCTTTACATGGATGATCGAAGGCAGCATGATGCACAATGACAGTCTGGGAAATCAGCAGTTGATTCGTCCCAAGCAGGTCAATCTGATGACCTCGGGTTATGGCATTTCACATACCGAAGTCTCTCCTGAAAGTGAAACGCATATGCATGCAGCGCAGTTATGGATTGCCTTGCCGGATGACAAGATCAATATGGCACCGGGTTTTGAACATTATCCTGAATTGCCGGTCATAAATGAGCAAGGCATTGAATTTACCGTGCTGGTCGGAGAATATTTAAAAACGAGATCACCAGTTAAAGTACATAGTGAATTGCTAGGCGTGGATGTGTATGCAGCTGAAAGTAGCAGTATGCGCTTGCCGCTGAATCCGAAATTTGAATATGGTTTTATGGTGCTTGAAGGGACGGCCAGCATCAATGGGCATGAACTGACAGAGGATAATATGTTGATCCTTGAGCCGGGCTTACAGCAGGTCAATGCTGAAATTCATGCCGGGAGTCGGGTGTTATTGATTGGTGGGGAACCATTTGAAAGCCCGATTTTACTGTGGTGGAATTTGGTCGGGCGTACGACAGAGGAACTTAAAATTGCGCGGGAACAATGGATTGAAGGTCATGAACGTTTTGGTTCCATTCCTGCCTATGATGGACCACGTTTAGAAGCGCCTGCATTTCCAGACCAGATGCGGGCTTCCCGATAAATGCTAAAAATGATGGGAATATGGAACGCTGTCTGAGTTGAACTCAAATAATGAATCTGCAACATAGGATACATATCATTACAGTCATCAAAAAATGAGCTAGAGTCTGCTGCTTTTTGCTATGCTCAGTGGGCAAAAACAATAAAATCATGAGTCTAATATGCGTGTTTTACATCATCTCGAACAATCACGATCATTTCGTATCCTGTGGGCCATGGAAGAATTAGGACTGGATTACGAGGTTAAATACTATAAACGTCAGCCCAACCTTTCTGCGCCACCGGCCTTAAAACAGATCCATCCGTTGGGCAAAGCCCCGATTCTGGTCGATCAGGGTCAGGTACTGGCAGAATCTGCGGCGATCCTGGAATATTTGCAGGAAACTTATGATGAAAAGCAGCAGTTTCGCCCAGAAGATATTGCCGACAAGGCCCAGTACCGTTACTGGATGCATTATGCGGAAGGCTCGTTAATGCCGCTGCTGGTGATGCAACTGGTAATGACCACAGTGCCTAAACATACGCCTTTGCTGATTCGACCTGTGGCCAAGAAAATCTGTGATGGGGTGAAAAAGCAATTTGTACAGAGCCGTTTAAAAGATCATATCCAGTTTCTGGAAAGCTATTTGAGTGAGCATGATTATTTTGCCGGGCATTTCAGTTTTGCCGATATTCAGATGAGTTTTCCTTTGGAAGCGATGCAGAGCCGGACGGGTCAAAGCTATCCGGCCATTCAGGCCTATCTGAAACGGGTGTCGCAACGTGCTGCCTATGCGCGTGCACTGTCCAAAGAAAAACAGATCAGCTCTTAACAGAAAAGGTGCCGATGGCACCTTTTTGATTTTGTGAGATTAGTCCGGGAAGCTGAGACGTTCTTTGGGGAAAACCACCTTAAAAGTGGAGCCTTGGTTTTCCTTGGACTCGATTTCCAGATGTGCCTGATGTTGCATCAGCACATGTTTGACAATCGCGAGTCCCAAACCGGTACCGCCAGTACGGCGGCTGCGGTCTGAATCGATTCGGTAAAAACGCTCGGTCAGTCGTGGCAGATGTTTGGGATCAATACCGATGCCGTTATCTTGCACCACAAAATAGGCGGATTCACCATCATCATGCCAGCCGATGGTGATGGTACCCCCTTTAGGCGTATACTTGATGGCATTGGTGATCAGATTGCTAAAAGCGCTGGCCAGCTCCATATCTGAACCGATCAGATCGCAATGACTGTCAATGTCCAGATTCAGGGTATGACCATAATCAATATTATAGGCCTGGGCATCATCGAATAGCTGGTTCATCAGACTCGGCATTTCAATGATCTGGTTTTTGGCAATATTCTTATCATTTTCCAGACGTGACAGCAGCAGCAGGTCGTTGACCAGTGCATTCATGCGTCGGGTTTGCGACTGCATTTGATCAAAAGCGCGTTTCCAGCGTGGATTGATATCTTCCTGATCGGTAAAGGTTTCAATATAGCCACTGAGTACGGTCAAAGGAGTGCGCAGTTCATGGGAAATATTGTCGACGAAATCCTTTCGCATCTGTTCCAGATTGTGCATCCGGGTCACATCATAAGCGACCAGTACCCGACTTTCTCCGCCAAAACGGGTCATTTTAACCTGCACATAATGGTCTTCAAACAGCGAAGAACGCATTTTCAGGCCGTCGGGAGATTCATCAATATGGTGATAGTATTCGATAAAGCTCGGTTGGCGTAACAAGGTCAGGATATTACGGCGACGGTCATCACTGGAGATTCCGAGCAGACGTTCAGCCGCCGGATTCCACCATTCAATCTGCTGGTTTTCATCAAGCAGCACCACAGCTTCTTGCAAGGCCACCAGCGAAGATTGTGCACGATCAATCAGTTCGACCATTTCCGCCTGAACAATCCGTTCCTGACGTTGGGCGCGATAAACATTGAAAAGTAGCGCACCCCAAATCCCGCCAATATTCGGTGGAACATCATAAGGGCGATTGGAAATCCATTCATTGACCAGATATAAGGAACGCATTTGGGTCGCAAAGAATGCCACGAAGGCAATTACGATACAAATCCAGAAATACCCAATCCCAAAACCGATAAAGCTGGCGATAATTAGGAAAAAAGCCAGTAGGCGTAAATCCTGCTTCGCAAAATCCCATAAACTGCTGTAACGGATTCTTTTGTGTTCGCGTGCCAGTTCGGGGACAGGGTAGGGCTCATACATAAAACAAGATTTACCTTAAAAGATATTAACCTAAAGCGACATCTGAACGGGTCGAGAAACGATACCCCGTTCCGCGAACGGTCTGTACAAAACGGTCTACACCATAAGGTTCCAGTACTTTACGCAAACGGCGGATATGCACATCGATGGTCCGGTCTTCAATATAGACGTTACCGCCCCAAACCTGATCCAGCAATTGCGCACGGGTATAGGCACGTTCAGGATGTGTCATGAAGAATGCCAGTAAACGGTATTCAGTCGGCCCCATTTCCAGAATGTTGTTGCCAAAATTCACCCGCTGGCTGACCGGATCCAGAATCAGGCCATTGGCATCAATGGTTTTTTCACCGCTCAGGGCATTGGCGCGGCGCAGTACTGCCTTAATCCGCGAGACCAGTTCCCGGGTCGAGAATGGCTTGGTCATGTAGTCATCGGCACCGGCATCCAGACCTTGTACCTTGTGGTCTTCTTCACCGCGCGCTGTGAGCATGATCACCGGAATTTCTGACAGGCTTTCATCACGTTTCAAACGACGACACAGATCCACACCGCTGACACCACCAGGCATCATCCAGTCCAGCAAAATCAGTGCCGGACGCTGATCCACAATCATCTGATGCGCCTGCTTGGCATCTTCTGCCTGTAAGCACTGAAAACCGGCCATATCCAGAGAGGTATGGATCATTTCCCGAATCGGGAGCTCGTCATCGACGATTAATATGTAGTCATCTTTCACAACGCAATACCCTATTTCATGTAAACGGTGAACCGTTTTATATTTATGACAGGCTTATTACAAAGACTAATTATGACAGTATCATTGCAGAAAGGGAAAAACTGCTGAAATTCGAAAAGATTTGTGACAAATATAGCGCGGAAACTTGTTAAAAAATCATAAATTAATTTTACTCATTTTCGTAGTACAGCATAAAGATTTCATTTACTACAGAAGAGATAGAAATCTATTAAACACATGATTTAACATCTATTTTTTCTCTGAATATGACTCGAGCAGCGCCAAAAAAACCACACTACAAGACGATAAAACTTCCTCAAGCGAATGCTTAAAACCGCTCATCACCCAACGAATAGCAATTTGGGTGACATAGCCATTCAAACCGGTCGAAACCAGGGAAATTTCCTGCTCACTGCGATTTAATTGCGGCATCATCAACATGACAAAGGCATGAATCATGCGGTCGAAACGTGACATGGTTTCATGAATAGTGGCCTGATTATGCAGTTCCTGCACCAGCATGGCATCAATATAAATGATCCTGGCCATACGTGGATTGTCACGCAGGGTAGTGAGCAAAGCGGTCAGACCCGCCTCGATCATTTTTTTTGGATCGGTGGAGGCCTGCATCATGGCCTGCATCACATTCTGTTGCAGTTCATCAATCAGTTTTAAGAAAATGGTCTGAAACAGATGCTCGCTTTTCTTGAAAGATTCATAAAAATAGCGCTCGGTTAGTTTGGCTTCATTGCAGATATCTTTGACGGTAACTGAAAAAAAACCATAACTGCCATAGGCTTCAATTCCGGCTTCGATCAGTTTTTCACGACGTGCCTGCTGTCGTTCAGCCATCGACAGGCCTTTAAACTGACGTTCCTTGGTTTTGGAGGGTCGTGATTTTGCTACTGAGTCGATCGAATCGGTCATAAGGCCTGTGTGCTCATCTGCATGAAGATTTTGAATATCTTAGCAATAAATCTCGCTTAGACCTATATAGAAATGCTCCCCTGAAATTTGGCTTCTAAGGACATGGGATAATTATTGACAATCTATATTGTCAAAACTATATTGAGGATCTGTGCTAGCTCCTGAAACAACAGAACAAGATCCTGCTGTCATGGAATGGCAGTTCTTTACATAAGGAAATTGAATGAAAAATTTTAACAATAAAGTTGCTGCAATTACCGGTGCCGGTTCAGGTATTGGCCAGCAACTGGCGGTATTATTGGCCAAGCAGGGTTGTCACTTGGCGCTGAGTGATATCAATGAACAAGGTCTGGCGCAAACGCTTGAATTGCTCAAAGAGAGTGATGTTCGTGTGACTATCCAGAAAGTGAACGTGGCTGAACTGGAACAGGTGCGTAACTGGGCGGCACAGGTTGAACAGGATCATGGCAGTGTCAATATGATCTTTAATAATGCTGGCGTCGCACTAGGTTCAACTGTTGAAGGGGCGTCTTATGAAGAACTGGAATGGATCGTCGGAATCAATTTCTGGGGCGTGGTGTATGGCACCAAAGAATTTCTGCCACTGATCAAGAAAACTGGCGATGGCCATATCATCAATATTTCCAGCCTGTTTGGTCTGACTGCTCAACCGACCCAGTCTGCTTATAATGCGACCAAGTTTGCAGTGCGTGGTTTTACTGAATCCCTACGTCAGGAACTGGATCTGGAAAATTGTGGGGTGAGTGCACTGTGTGTACATCCGGGGGGTATCCGTACCAATATTGCCAATGCCGCAAAAATGAATAACAGCCTGCTCACTTTAGGTATGAATCCGGAAAAATCGGCCCGTAATTTTAATAAATTATTGCGTTGTCCACCTGCAGAAGCTGCACGTCAAATTCTGGAGGCGGTACAAAAAGACAAGCGCCGTCTGCTGATCGGCAATGATGCCAAAGCGATTGACCTGATTCAGCGAATCTTGCCAACCGGTTATCAGCATGTCACTGCACTGGCGACCCAGTTTGGCAAAAAGAAGAAAAAATCTGCTTAAGAAATTGTAAAACAGACCCGCGAAAGCGGGTTTTTTTATCGCTGTGATAGGGGCTAATTTTTTGCAAATGAGAGTATTAACTCCTGTAATGCTTTAGGCACGTAAAAAAACCTGCATCTAAATCAACGCTTCAACCGTTTTTTTCTTCCAGACCAACTGGTAATACAGTCCCTGCAAAATACACAGGCTGACAAAGGCCAATGCATAGGCATACCAGATACCTTCCAGACCCCACCACTGGCTAAAAAGATAAGCGGCGGGAACTTCAATACAGAGAATGGCAAAAATGTTGATCAGCATTGGCACGGTCACCGTACCACTTGAACGCATGATCGAAGCAAAAATAGCACTGGCGCCAAAGAACAAAATTGACCACAGCACAATAAACAGCAGTTGTTGTCCCAATACTACAACCTTAGGATCGGTAATAAATAAGGCCATCAAATATTTGGAGAACAAATAAGCCAGAATCACCAGACCGCCGGTAAACAGAATATTCATACTCAGTGCAGTCCGGGTCACTTTATTGAGCAGATCTGATTTACCTGCGCCAATCGCTTGAGCACCAAATACAGACGCGGCAATCGCAATCGACAAAGCGGGAAATTGAATATAATTTAAGACCTGATTGACCGCGCCATAAGCGGCTGTTGCTTCTGCACCATAGCGGTTGACTAGTCCGACAATTACCAGTCCAGCAACTGAAGTCGTGACCATTTGCACACCCGTAGGAACCCCCAGTTTCAAGATCATTCTGCTCAACTGTGGCTGATGACGAATATTTTTTAATAAAGCCCAGTCCAGTCTGAGCGGATGTTGCCTATAATTCAAATACAGGATTAAAAACAACAGGACTGCCAGATTTCCCAGAATGGTGGCAATCGCCGGCGAGATAATACCCATTTTAGGAAAGCCAAAATAACCGGCAATCAGGACCGGTGTCACCACCAAACCCACCCCAATGGTAAGTGCGGAAGCGAACAGGGGTGTGGTGCTGTCGCCAACGCCGCGCAAGATGGAAGTATAAATAATATAGATAAAAATTAAGGGACTACCCGCTAGCATCCATTGCACATAGGGCAAGGATAAATGCATCACATCTGGATCTGTGCCGAGTGCCAAGAGAATATTCTCAGCAAAAATTACCCCGAGAAGCGCAATTAAGCTGCCGCCAATCAAGGTCATAAATAAAGTTGAACCAACCACACAGCGGACTTTTTCTATATTTTTTCCACCCCAAGCCTGGCCAATCAATACGGTAGAACCGGCGGACAAACCAATCACAAAAGCCATCAGACAAAACAGGATCGGAAAAAAAACGGCAACAGCAGCAATCGCATTGACCCCAAGCATTTGTCCCACAAAAACCGTATTGATCGTGCCGGAGAGACTTTGCAGGATATTGGTCGCAATTAATGGCAATAGAAAAACCAGAAAGGCTTTCCATAAATTCTGTTGATGAATCAGTGAGTGCTGTGCCATGCGACATCCTGTGATTGAATTATCATCTATTTATTGATGCAGCTATTATTCGGCAGAATATAAGAAAAAGCCTTAGCTTTTAAGTAACTAAGGCATTTATTTTATGAGATTTTTAGTTAAAAAATGAGTTAAACCTTTGAAAGAATTTGACCTGCCTGGATCAGAGTTTGTTCTTTTTTTGCAAAGCAGAACCTGAGCAGACGTAAATCGGCAGGAGGGTGCTGGTAGAACGCGGAGACTGGAATCGCGACAATCCCATGTTGTTCTGCCAGAAAATGACACATGGACAGATCATCAAGCTCAGGGCGAATCTCCGAATAATCTAAGTTCTGAAAATAAGTCCCTTGAGAAGGTGTCCACTTAAAGCGTGATGTTTTAATGGATGAGTTAAATAAATCCCGTTTGTTTTGATAAAACTGGGACAGTTCGCGTATATGCTCAGGATGCAGTTGCATATATTCCGCCAAAGCGACCTGAACGGGTGTTACACCGCAGAAGCTGGCAAACTGATAAATCTGTCTGAACATTCTCATCAGTGCCGGTGCAGCAATACAAAATCCGGTTTTCCAGCCCGTGACATGGAAGGTTTTACCAAAAGAACCAATCACGAAGCTACGCTCGCGAAGTTCTGGAAATGACCAGGCCGAATAGTGCTGAACGCCGTCAAAAACCAGATGTTCATAGACTTCATCGGACAGCACCACAATATTGCGCTCGCGAATCAGTTCGATCAGTTGCTGCCAGTCTGCCTTGGACCAGACACTCCCACTCGGATTATGTGGAGTATTCACGATAATCATGCGGGTACGGTCATTAATGGCATCTTTGACCTGATTCCAGTCCACAGAAAAATCAGGATGCTGCAAAGCAATATGCACTGGCTTTGCCCCGACCAGTTGTACCGCAGGTCCATAACTGTCGTAGCTGGGATCGAAAATAATGACTTCTTCCCCGGCACGTACCGTGGCTTGAATGGCACAAAAAATCGCAATTGTCGCCCCAGGGGTAATCGTGATTTCCTCGACAGGGTCAATAATCAGTTGATCACGTTGCTGATAGAGATCTGCCACCAGACTTCGCAAGACTGGCAGACCATCTCCTGGTGCGTACTGGTTAAATCCATTCTGGCTGGCCCGGTTTAAAGCTTCAATCAAGGCAGGAGGCGCTGCAAAGTCCGGAAATCCTTGAGAAAGATTCAAGGCCCCGAGTTTTTGTGCCAAGGCCGACATGGTACTAAAAATGGTCACGCCCAAATCAGGTAATTTAGAAGGGAGTTCCAGCATGTCCTTGGCCTTGAAGAATGAGATATGAATGAGTGTAGCAGCAAGTTCCGTATAGGATAATCAGAAAAATAGGGAATATTGGGCAATATTTTTAATTAAGATGTACCACATGCAATTTAAGATTTTTAATTGAAGGGTCATAAATTAAAGGCCTAATTATGTGAAATGCATCGTGAACTGGACGAAATGGATAACTTTTCCTAAAATCTGCCGCACAATAATAAAGCTTAAAATTATAACTATAAAATGCCAAAACCTATCCATATGCTGGTGGAGCAGCTCGGGCTTAAGCGACAGCATCGTGCGCTACATTTACAGTTTTCACATCCTCCTTTAAATCATCAGGTTTTGATTCAGCGTATTGAGGGTCAGCATCAGATCAGTCAAGGCCTGCAGGCTGAACTGATCTGTCTTTCCACTCATGCTCATATTGCCTTGAAACAGTTTATCGGCTGTCGGGTGGCCATTGATCAGGTCACAGACCGGGGTGAACTTTTCCGGACTACGGGCATTATTACTGCAGCCAGTCAAGGGCAGAATGATGGAGCTTTGACCCTGTATAAATTGACGCTAAATGATCCGACTGCACTCTGGCAGAAGCGCCGTAACAGTCGGGTTTTTATGAATAAGACGGTGCGCGAGATCAGTGAAATCCTGTTCAGTGAATGGCAAAACAGAAGTGCATTATTCGCGGCCAGTCTCAGCCTGGATTTGACAGGACTCAGCCGGGACTATGATGTCCGACCTTTTGTAATGCAGTCGAATGAATCGGATTATGATTTTCTGACCCGTTTATGGCGTAGCGAAGGAATTAACTGGTTGATCGATGAAAAGCAATTAACTGTGCCTGTATCAGCCAGCGAGATTCAAGCTCAGTTTTTAAAACTGGTAGATCATTCCCAATATTTTTCAGCTTTAAAACGCCGCTCTATCCGGTTTCATTGCAGTCATGCCACCGAACAGCTCGACACGCTGAACAGTCTGATTGCGGTACGTCAGCTCAATCCGAATAGTACCAGGACCCAGCGCTGGCATGCCCAGCAACTTGCCCAGGATCAAAGCCAGCCTTTATTCAGTAATCATCAGCAAAGTGATATTCATGCAAATGCCACTCTTCAGCTTGAAGATGCGTGGAACATCAGTCCGGCCTGGACCGGCGACTTAAATCATGAGGATCAGGTGACAGTATCTGGTATAGCCCAACTGGATCGACTCAATCAGCAGCTCAGTGACTATCATGCTTTGCAGTCTAAATATTTTAAAGCCAGTAGCAGCGTACGAGATGCTCAAGTCGGATACTGGTTTGAACTGCAACAGCATCCTGAAATTGATCAGCATCCTGCCCATCAACGTGAATTTCTGATTTTAGCTAAGCGGTTTTATAACCAGAACAATTTACCCAAAGATATTTTATCGCAGCTGGATAGTTTGCTTGAGAAGAGCGGTTGGCAGATGGCACAGGAGGAACGACAGGCCAATGAACTACAGATCGTGCGCCGTGAAATCCCGGTTGTTCCTGAGTATCAGCCTTTTATTCATCGGCCTGCTGCATATCCGCAACAGGCTCGAGTGGTCGGACCTGAAGGTGAAACGATTCATGTCGATGCATGGGGACGGGTGAAAGTTCGTTTTCTGTTTACCCGGAGGGAGGATCATCAGCATGATGGCGGTGCAGGCAGCAATGACAATGATAGCGATTCTGCCTGGGTGGATGTTTTGACCCCTTGGGCGGGTGAAGGCTATGGCGTCAGGTTGCATCCGCGAATTGGCGAAATTGTAGTGATTGATTTCTTTGAAGGTGATATCGACCGGCCCTTTGTAGTGGGGAGAATTCATGAAGCAGAACGGTATCCGACCATGTTTGATGCGAAAGGAGAACTTCCTGCGACCAAAAAACTTAGTGGTATCCGTTCTCAGGAGGTCGATGGCGAAGGTTTTAACCAGCTTCGTTTTGATGATACCCCTGAACAGATCAGTGTACAGCTGCAAAGTAGTCATGCAGCCAGTCAGCTCAATCTGGGAAATTTAAGCCATCCCAAAGAAAGTGAAAGCAGCGAAGGTCGAGGAGAAGGTTTTGAGCTAAGGACAGATCAGTGGGGTGCCCTACGAGCAGGAAAAGGCTTGCTAATTTCCACTTATCGGCAAGATTCAGCAGCAGGCAATCACTTGAATGCTAGTCGTGCCAAAGAGCAGCTTGAGTCGAATTGCAATCACAGCAAAGCTTTGAGTGATATTGCAGAAAAACAGCAGGCTGATCCATTGGAATTTTTTGATAGTTTAAAACAGTTTCTGAATCAGATTGAAGCTGAAGATCAAGTCAAGGCTGCCGCATTTAAACAGGCGGTGATGCTGTTAACCGCACCCCAATCGATTGCACTGAGCACAAATGAAAATATCCATTTATCCGCTGATCAGCAGATTAATCAGAGTGCAGCGGAGAATATTCATTTTTCCACACAGAAGTCTTTAGTTGCTCATGCACAGGACCGGATCAGTTTGTTCGCTGCTCAAGAAGGCGCAAGTGTCTATGCCGCTAAAGGCAAAATTGAAATACAAGCCCAAGATGACGCAATTGAAGCGATCGCCCGCAAGGTAATCAAGCTTATTTCGACTGAAGACAAGATCGAAATCACCAGTCCGAAGGAGATCGTACTGACCGCTGGAGGGTCTCAAATTAAGATCAATGGCGGTGGAGTAATGGTCACAACTGGTGGAAAATTTGAGTGTAAGGCAGGGCAGCATAATTTTATGGGAGGGGCTAAAGTCTCTTATGAAATACCTCAGCTTCTGAATAATGCTTTATATAGCAATAGGCTAGATATATATGATCTATTTTGGCAGTCCGATTTCAGTTCAATAAATTATAAAGCTTTTATTCCTGATACTAATTCGTATATTTCAGGTCAGCTTGATACGCATGGTCGTACTGGAAAAATTACTACAGCTGATCCCTCTAAAGTAGAAATTTTGGTAGGGCTCAATGATGAATGGGGATTAAGTGTCCAAGGTTATGATGTTGATGACCTGATTGAGCAGAATAATAAATAGGATATAAAAATGACAAATAAGTCTTTAGCAACCATACAAATTCTAGATTTGTTAGGCAATCCAATTCCTAAAGTTCAATATGAAGTCAAAAATAGTAAGACAGGTCAACATGTAGTAAAGGGTTCTACCAATTCCAAGGGGTGCCTTTATGAAATTCAAAGAGACAAAGGAACGGTTTTAGACATATATGTCAAAAGCCTTTTGGGTGGAGGTATGAAAAAAGTTCAGACCTTCATAATGGCGAAAGACCGTATGCTGGTTACGGTTATAAGTCCTAAAATTCTCTTGGATTTAAAAACAGTAGAAAATAATGGAAATAAAGGAAGTTATAAACGTAAAACACATAAGGTTAAAAAAGGTGAAACTTTATCATCTATTGCACAACAGTATCACACCACAATCCGAGTGCTCGAAAGGCTGAATGGGATAAAAGATGTCAATAAAATCAGCATAGGACAAGTAATTAAACTTCCAATTAATATGCCTGCTACAGGAAATAATACAAGTATTGATAGAAAGCCAAAACCTCAAAAAAATGCTTCTCAAAATAATAAGTCTCAATCATCAGAGAAAAGTAAAAAAGAGACTAAACAGGCTGATAAAGGAATTGTGAATACAGTTGAAGAGTATGAGAAGAAAGCATTAGAGCAGCTTAATGAATGGTATGAAGAAGGTAAGAAAGCTTTATCGGATGCAATAAAAATTGATATGAAAGAGGATCGCAGTCAGGATGGCGGAACACCGAAAACTGATACTTCCAATTTATGTAAAACTAATCCTCAATGTATATCTCAAGGCAAAAGTGAACTTATTAGAGAGGTTAATATCAGGCTAGCAGGCTTTGGTGGCGCATTACCTACAGATGAATTTACTCCTTTAACAGCGGAATGTATAAAACAATTTCAACGGGATTATATGGGGGTTCCTGAAACTGGAAAAATATGCGGAAGTTTTTTAGCAGCTTTAGATAAGTTCCGTGATGAATATGGAATTGCTAAATTTATAGATTCTTTTAAATGTTCATGCGGTAAGTGTAGTGGATTTGGAATGAGACGGATCGGTACGTTTACATTCGAAAACTATCAGAAAACCTCAGGAAAATATGTAAAAGTTCAAAAAACTCTTAAGGAATCAGAAGGGATGCATCGAAGCCTTGTGTGGGGGTTAAAAGCAATGATGTTCTACTTTGATAAGAAAAGTAATCCTCAAGGATATAAAATATCTAAAATATCATCAGGTTATCGTTGTATAGATAATAACTTAAAAAAGAGAAGAGCTACAACTAATCATATGGGTACAGCTATAGATATAGTTATCTATAATAAAAATAGTCAAGTAGTTAGTCTAGATGAATTGGAAAATACAGTCAGAAAAGAATGGTTTTGCACATATTTAAACGCAACGATGGGGTGGTCGAATAATAGATTTGGATTAGAGCGCTTATCTCATGGAGCAACTACTTGGGTTCATTTAGACGTAAGAGAGTTTTCAGATGAATTTAAAATCGATAAGTTATTTTCCAAGACTGCAAATGGTTTAAATGGTGATTATCTAGTTAATTTGTTTAGAAGAGACGGTAAGGCTAGTACAATTTTAGGATGCACTGGACTTGCGGCTGCGCCTATGAACAGCCCAGCTTTAAAGGACAGTTCTTTAGAAGAATTGATCAAGCAACTAGGTTCTGCAATTTCACATGGTGAAGGGAATTACGAATCATACAATACAGGAACTATTAAAAATAAAGTGATACATTCCTTTTTGTATCCAGCAAAAGGTACAGTCACTAATAAAACAATTAATCAAATTATTGAAAGTTATACTTTGTCTCCTAGAGATACTTCTAGAATGTTTGCGGTGGGTAAATATCAGATAACTCCAGATCCTATGAGAGAGGCAAAATTAAAACTTAAACTAAGCGGAAATGAGAAATTTGATGAAAATCTACAAGAAAGAATTTTTCGAGATTACCTGATTCCTTCGAAAAGGCCTAAACTAGGAAATTTTGTTCTTAAAGGGATTGGAAATACGGAAGATGCTCAATATGAAGCAGCAAAAGAATGGGCATCCATCGCTACTCCAAAAGGCTATCAAATTAGCCAAAACTGTGGTGGTCATGTTTCAGATGGCACTAAATCTTTTTATGAGAGTACTGCTAATCATGCTAATAAAAAATCAACAGAAATGGTTAAAGAAATTTTAGAAAAAATTAATAAATATCATAAACAATAGTAGACGTGTGAGATATAGAATGAATAAAAAAATTAGTATATTATTATTTTTTGGTTTTTTTTGTATAGTGGGTGGTAATGCAAAAGTAATTGAAAGTAATAAGGCATCAAAAATAAAAGTACAGCCTTGTGGATTTGACTATGATATTGACAATTATTATTGTAAAGCTGAAAATATAAAGTTATATGAAAATAATATTGGTAAAAATGTAAATTACAATAAAAATTATACAGTTATTAAAATTGATGATGGGAAGTATATTCGACTAGCGGCTTTGAACCAAAAAACATTAATTATCTATCCCTTGAATTATAAAATTGAAAAAGAAAAATCACAAATTAAATTCTCCAGTTCCAATGGAAATTTATGTGTTACCGGTAATTTATATAGCTATCGGAATACTTATAATGATTCAAAAATATGCTTTAGAATTATAGAGGATGCATTTGTAAAAATAAGCATTGATGAAAATATAAAATATATAAGTTTATCTAACTTTAAACAAATTTTGTTGCCAAATTCTTCAGATTACTTTAATCAATGTTTGAAAATTAATTCGAAAAATAAGTGTGAGAAACTTAGTGACTCAGAAAATCATATTTATAGATTTGATGAGATAAAGAAAAACTCTCAAGAAATAGGAGATGTTTTAAATAATGAAAAAATAAAAAAACTGAATTTAGATGGTTTTAAATTTTTACCTTATTCAGAAAAATCTCAATATTTAATAGGTGAAAAATATGAAGATACAGATGAAGAGTCTTCATCTGTATATTATCTCATTAAAATAAAGCCTGATATTGAAGTTAGAAGAATTGGAAATTTTTATTCTATAGATAAAAAATTTAATTTAAGTTATAGCGATTCTTCAGGAAGTAAGAAAAATATTAAATTAGAATTATAGAAAAAAGACGGCTCTCGCCGGCTTTTTTACTTTTACCCTTCCAAAACCTCTTCCAGCAGCTCCTCACTCGGTGCAAAGTAATATGCGCCATCCAGCGGAGTTACGAAGTGCAGCAGGCGGTCATGAATTCCATCACCAGAGGTACCGAACATACGTTCTAACATAGCATCGATAATCGTAAGGTCTTTGGTATAGGCAATAAAGAATAGACCCTGGTCACCACGTCCGTCACCATAAGGTAGAGAATGACGCAGAATTTCCATTTCTTCGCCTTCTTCATCTTCAACTACAGTACGTGCTACGTGCGCATTTTCAGGTTTGACTTCATCATCCAATTCAATAGATTCAAGTTTGGTGCGACCCATAACCTGTTCTTGAGTATCAACTTTTAGCTTTTTCCATTTTTCCAGGTTATGCGCATAACGCTGAGCAAAAATAAATGAACCATCTTGGAAAATACCTGAATCTTCACCTAATAACGCGACTTCTGCACGATCATCCGGGAATTGTGGATTTTCAGTACCATCGATGAAGCCGGTAATATCACGACCATCAAAGTAGCGGAAGCAAACTCGCTCATCCAGCACCTGAACCTGGTCCTGAATTCCTTCAAAAAAAGCTTGACTGAGCGCAAAGCAGATATCAGCACGGGCACTGGCAATATGAATCAGTACATCTGCTGGAACAACCGGCATATCAAACGAACCATGAATGGGTTCAAGCTGTTTAAAGCCTGCAGGAGCTTGATCATAAAGTTTTGTCCACAGTTCAGGACCAAAAGCTACGCCTGTTTTAATTTGTGCTTGAGGGTGTTGCGTGATCAGCCGATCACGAGAAGTAAACAAATGTTCGAGTTGTTCTTTTAATTTTTCAATACTCAAATCTTTAAGACGTAACACAATAAAGCGAGCATGATCTGAAGGAAGTGGCAAGATTACCGATTGGGCTGTCATTCATGGCTCCTATAAGGATAGATCCTGTTTTTTAATGTACATATTGTGCCTGAAGCTAGACAGAGTGAATAGTGCAGTGCCTTATATTTAAGCAAGTTTTTAGCCTGATTTTATTGGAAAATTCATATAATATTGGGCAAGTTTTGCTGAGTTAAATATTCATGTCCTATCAAATGTGGTTTGCCTATATGTTGGCCTGCTGGGTGATTAGTGTCTCTCCGGGTGCTGGTGCAATTGCATCAATGTCGAGCGGATTGAATTATGGTTTTCGGCATGGTTACTGGAATGCGCTGGGTCTGCAACTGGCTTTACTGGTACAGATCGCAGTGGTTGCAGCAGGCGTGGGAGTTTTGTTTGCGACAACCCCATGGGCATTTTTAGTGGTGAAATGGTTTGGTGTTGGCTACCTGTTATATTTGGCAGTTTTGCAATGGAAAGCACCTGCACAGAACATCGAAATTAAACATGAATTGACGCGAAAATCGAGAGGAAAACTGGTACTGCATGGTTTCTTGGTTAATATCACTAATCCTAAAGCCATCGTATTTTTACTGGCCGTCTTGCCGCAATTTCTGGATTTGTCCAAACCACAATGGATTCAGTATTTGATTATGGCTGCAACAATGGTGACGATTGATCTGATTGTGATGGCGGGTTATACCGGATTGGCTGCTAAAGTTTTAAGGCTACTAAAATCACCGAAACAACAAAAAGTCATGAACCGGACTTTTGCCGGTTTATTTGCAGGTGCTGCATTTTTATTGAGTTTGGTGCATCAATAACGAGTGTTTGCTCTCTCCTTAAAGGAGAGAGGCTGAATAGATCATTAGAAAATCATCATGATTTAACAGAAAGATTAATTCAGCTTTTTAAACTTCTGCACACAGAAGATCAGTGCAAATAGCACCGCCATGGTCAGTACAATGGTTAAACCAGTCGAAGTATTGAGACCGGCACTCGACCATAGGCCCACGGTCACCCCAATTTGCGCAATCACGAATGCCCAGATCACCATTTGTTTGGGTGAGTGTGCAAGTAATCGTGCAGTCAGGGCAGGGATCACCAGTAATGCCCCCATCAAGAGTGAACCGACTGCTTTCAGCGCAAGCACGGTAAACAATGCCAATAACAACATAAAGATCAGGCGTTGCCATTTGGCATTTACACCTTCACTGACCGCCATGTCCGGATCAATCGCGATTTGAATCTGCGCTTGCCAGCTTTTATAGAGGACGGCTAAGGCCAGAATAATCACAATGGCAAAGGTGGGTAAGTCCGTCCAAGAAATCGTTAGTAGATCACCAAATAGATAGCTGAGAAGTTCCGGTCTTAAACTCGGTAAATGCTGAATGAACAATAATCCCGAGCAAAGCAGTGTTGCTGAACATAAGGCCAGCAAAGCATCATTGGGTAGGCGCGGATCATGCAGCACCCACAAAATACCTACCAATAATAAGGCAATAAAAGTGACTCCCATCCAGAGCGGTAAACTTAAAGCTCCAGCAATGGCAACACCGAGTAAAGTACCGTGTGCCATGGTATCGGCAAAGAATGACATACGCCGCCAGAGCATGAGACAGCCCAGCGGAGCAGTCAGAAATACCAACAGCGTTCCCATGATCCATGCAGGTAAAAGGAGTTGTAACCAATCCATCATGGTTTAAGCTTCCGGCTCGGGGTGAATATGAGGGCGTGAATCATGCTGACAGGGAGTGGCAGAATCGCCATGCGCGCAATGATCATGATGATGGTGATAGAACACTCGATTGGTGCCAAAAATTGCCTGATATTCGGGATGTTGCTGCACGCTTTCCGGCAGCCCACTACAGCAGATATGCTTGTTCAAGCACACGACTCGAGTCGTACCTTGCATCACCCATTGCAGGTCATGTGAAACCATCAGTACGGCACAGCCATATTTTTCCGGCAAGTTACGCACATATTCATACAGTTCAGCTTCGGACTGGATGTCCAGACCTTGCATCGGTTCATCGAGGACTAAAATGTCCGGCTGGCGTAATAAGGCGCGGGCCAATAGCACCCGCTGACGTTCGCCGCCAGACAACTGCTGAACTTTAGAATCTTGCAGTTTACTAATGCCGGTATCGCGGATAATTTCGGTTTTAATCTGGGATGGGCATTTTTCTAGCGCCAATAAATCTTTCACCCGGAGCGGCAAGCTATGTGAGGGATTGAATTTCTGTGGCACATAAGAGAATTTGAGTTTGCGCGCAGTTTTGATCTCACCTGATTGCGGTTTCAAAATGCCCAGCATGACTTTAATTAAGGTCGATTTACCAGCGCCATTGGGACCGATCAGTGTGACAATTTCTTTCTCTTGTAACGAGAAATCAACGGCTTTTAAGATATCGCGCTCATCGATCTTGACCCAGATCTTGGAGAGCTGAATCAGGGGAGAGGCACTTAAGCTTTGTTGCGGCACTGCTGACAAATTCCTGAAATTTCGATAATGCTGTGATGTGCCGTGAAGTCGTCCGAGCTGGCCAGTGCATCGAGTTGATCGAGCAAGCCCTGAGCCGACGCTTCTTTCACGGCTTTACATTCGGTGCAGATTAAAAAAGCGGCCTGATGGCCTTCACGCGGATGGCAACAGGGAATATAGGCATTGATCGAGGTCAGGCGATGAATCAGCCCTTTGCTTAATAAAAAATCCAGAGTGCGATACACCGTTGGTGGTGCTGCAGGACGATCACTAGCATTTTTCATTTGTGCCAGCAGGTCATAGGCACCCATCGGGCCATGCGCATTCAGAATGAGTTCCAGCACTTCTTTACGTAAAGGTGTAAGGCGTGCGCCGCTTGCTGCACAAAGACTTTCCGCTTCAGCAAGACGTTGTGCGACATTGGGATGGTCGTGCACGCCGTGCAATGCGTTGTGGTGTTCGTGCGAACAGGAACCCATAGTTCACCTCAAGTGCGAAACTGAAAATTAATAGATTTCAAATCTTAACATGAAGCGTTCTGAGTTTCGATTGGGCATAGGTATTTTTGTATTTTTGTTATATTATAACACTTCCTGATTTTATCGTTTTTAAGTGATTTCTACTCATGTTCCGTCTCCTTGCAATCAGTCTGCTGGCATTGTTCAGTACACTCAGTTGGTCACAAAGTCTGGTGGTGTCTACGCAGCCGATCTATCTGATTGCCAAGAAAATTACCCAAGGTGTGGAACAGCCGACTTTATTGCTGGCCAACCAAAGTGGACATGATGTGAGTCTGACTCCGGCGCATCGAAAAACTATTCAGAATGCAGGTCTGGTGATCTGGCTGGGTCAGGCGCATGAAGCACCCTTGGCCAAAGTGCTGAATGAAAGTAATAAAGGCATTGCACTGTTAGACTCGGGGATATTGACCACCTTGCCGATGCGTAATCCGCGTGGCGAGGCCTTAAAAAATACGGTAGACACGCATGTCTGGCTCGATCCGAATAATGCAGTGCGGATTGGTTTCTTTATTGCGGCGCTACGTTCGCAGCAATTGCCGGAGCATCGTGAACGCTACTGGAAAAATGCCCGTGACTTTGCACAAAACATGTTTGCGACGGCCCAGCGTTATAGTTCAAGCAACAAAGCCAAACCTTATTGGTCTTATCACGATGCCTACCAGTATCTGGAACGCCCGTTAAATTTAAAATTTATGGGTGCGCTGACCGATGATCCGCATGTTTCGCCAACCGTAGCCCAAATCAAGTTTTTACAGGATCATCGTCCACAGCGCAAAATGTGTCTGCTGGCCGAAAGTCATGCCAGTGAAAACCAGTACCGCAAACTCAATCCGGTACTGTTCCAGCATGTCGATGAAAGCATGAGCGGGGCAGGGGACTTTGTGCAGGCTTGGCAGCAATTGGCCGCCGAAACCCAGAAATGTGTAATAAATGCACGCTAATGATTTAAAAAATAGACAGATTTTGATTAGTTTAACAGCAGTGACCCGATTTAAAAAAACACGACTAAGGTCGGGAAAAGATTGCATGTTCAGGGGTGTAACTCTATAATGCCTGCGATTAAAAATAATCACCTGTTAAACTTGTCAAGCATGATTGCTGTGAGTGAATAAATGATGAGCCGAACTAGTCGCTTGATTGACCGACGATTAGCGAAAGCTTTGGTCCTCCTGCAAGCCTGTATGATCCCTGTTTCAGCCTTGATCGGCTGGGTCGTGAAAGACTCAACCGCAGCCTTGAGTGCAGCATTAGGTGCACTGGTATGTTGGCTCGCGACTTGTTATTTTTCGTGGCAATCGTTTCGAGCAGCAGGAGCCCGCGCGTCTAAACAAGTTCTTTCGAACATGTATAAAGGCTTGATGGGAAAGTTTGCCATTGTGATTGTTGGTTTCATTTTAATTTTAAGCAATGTTAAACCGTTGTCAGCGGTGGCGTTGTTTTGTGGTTTTATACTTGTTCAAGCCATGTCGTGGGTCGCTCCGTTTTGGGCGTCACGTCTACAAAAATGAGTATAAGCACAACAAGAAATTGAAAAGTTTTTCAGGAGCAGGCGAGATATCAAGCAGCACGCGATATTCGTTTGTTCTATTAGTTTTTTGACATTGACCAGGTGTGATTTATGGCTGCTGAAGAACATGCCCTTACTTCGACCGAGTATATCAAGCATCACTTGACCAACATGACCTATGGCAAAATGCCGGACGGTACGTGGAAATTGGCCGAGAGCGGTGCTGAAGCTCAACAGATGGGGTTCACTGCTATTCACTTGGATTCAATGGGTTGGTCTATCGGACTGGGTCTGATTTTCTGTTTGTTGTTCTGGTTGGTTGCGAAAGCGGCTAATGCTGGTGTTCCTACCAAGTTCCAGTCTGCAATTGAAATGATTATCGAGTTTGTAGATTCAAGTGTACGTGATACCTTCCACGGGAAGTCTCGATTAATTGCACCCTTAGCATTAACCATTTTCGTGTGGATTTTCCTCATGAACTTGATGGATTTGATCCCTGTTGACTTTATTCCTTATGTAGCTCAACACGCGATTGCTTCTATGCTGGGTGTAGACCCTCATCAGGTTTACTTTAAAATTGTTCCGACTACAGATCCAAACATTACCCTCGGTATGTCTATTTCTGTATTCTTCTTAATTATTTTCTATAGTATTCGTGAGAAAGGTGTTGGCGGCTTCGTTGGTGAGTTAGCACTGAACCCATTTAACCCAAGTAATCCAGTTGCTAAAGTGCTTTTAATTCCATTCAACTTATTGTTGGAATTGACTACTTTCTTGGCGCGACCAGTTTCATTGGCTCTACGACTGTTCGGTAACATGTATGCGGGTGAGTTAATCTTCATTCTTATCGCGTTATTACCGTTCTGGATCCAGTGGGCGTTGTCTGTGCCTTGGGCGATTTTCCACATTTTGATTATTACGCTACAAGCATTCATTTTCATGATGTTGACTATCGTGTACATGAGTATGGCAAGCGAAAAGCATTAATGGTATTGCCTAACTGTCAACGGATGGTTGGGCACACAATTTTTTAACTTAATTTGGTATAAAACCTAACCTCTGAGGAATTATCATGGAACTCACTTTAGGTCTAGTTGCAATTGCATCTGCTATCTTGATCGCTTTCGGTGCTTTAGGTACTGCGATTGGTTTTGGTCTTCTAGGCGGCCGTTTCCTTGAAGCTGTAGCTCGTCAACCAGAATTGGCTCCACAACTTCAAACTCGTATGTTCTTAATCGCGGGTCTTCTTGATGCTGTGCCTATGATCGGTGTTGGTATTGGCTTGTTCTTCATCTTCGCTAATCCATTTGTAGGTTAATCAGCTTAATTCCGAAATTCACTATTTGAGGAATTTGCAATGAATATCAACCTCACATTGTTTGGCCAAGCGATTGCGTTTGCGATTTTTGTCGCATTCTGCATGAAGTTTGTATGGCCACCACTAATCAATGCGATTAGTGAACGTCAGCGTAAAATCGCTGATGGCTTAAATGCTGCTGAAAAAGCGAAGGCTGACCTTGCAGATGCGCAAGCACAAGTGAAAGCTGAGTTAGACGCGGCAAAAGCACAAGCGGCTCAATTGATCGAACAAGCGAACCGTCGTGGTGCACAATTGATCGAAGAAGCGCGTACCCAAGCTGCGGCTGAAGGTGAGCGTATTCGTCAACAGGCTAAAGAAGCTGTTGATACTGAAATCAATGCTGCTCGCGAAGAATTGCGTCAACAAGTGGCTGCTCTTGCAGTAACTGGTGCTGAGAAAATTCTTAGCCAGCAAGTTGATGCAGAAGCTCACAATGCCATGCTGACTCAGCTGGCTGCTAAACTTTAAGAGAGGCGGATTATGGCTGAACTCTTGACGTTGGCACGCCCATACGCTAAAGCAGCATTTGCTTACGCTTCTGAGCAAAGTGCAACTGACTCTTGGTCAACAGCACTTGAATTGCTCAGTGCTGCGGTGCAAGACGAAGCATTTTCAGCTTATCTAAATCGCCCTGAGCTTACACCTGCTGAGCAGGTGGCTCTTTTTGCGAAAGTTTTAGGTGAAGACCAAACTGCAGCAGTGTCTAACTTCCTGACATTGCTTGCAGAGAATAACCGTTTGGTTCTTCTTCCTGAGATTGCAGCAGAATATGAGCAGCTTAAATCACAGAATAACAATACTGTGGATGTTGTGATTGAATCAGCATTCCCATTGACTTCTGTACAGGAACAACTTCTTACTCACGCATTAGAGAAAAAATTCGAAGCGGCGGTAAATGTTTCTGTAGAAGTTAACCCAGCGCTGATTGCTGGTGTAGTTATTCGTGCAGGCGACCAAGTGATAGATGATTCTGCGCTTAACAAGCTTGAAAAAATGCGTACTCGTCTTCTTGCTTAATTGCATTTAGAAGACTGAACTTTAAAAAGATTGAGGTATAGCGCAATGCAACAACTGAATCCATCCGAGATCAGTGCGCTCATTAAACAGCGTATCGGCGATCTGGACACCAGCGCAACCGCTAAGAACGAAGGAACCATTGTTATGGTTTCCGACGGTATTGTGCGTATTCACGGCTTAGCTGACGCTATGTACGGTGAAATGATCGAATTCGACGGCGGCCTTTACGGTATGGCACTGAACCTAGAACAGGATTCAGTGGGCGTCGTTGTTTTAGGTAACTACTTAAGCCTTCAAGAAGGTCAAAAAGCGCGTTGCACAGGTCGTGTATTAGAAGTTCCGGTTGGTCCAGAACTTTTAGGCCGTGTAGTAGATGCTTTGGGTAACCCGATTGATGGTAAAGGCCCTATTGATGCAAAATTAACTGATGCTGTTGAAAAAGTAGCACCAGGCGTAATTTGGCGTCAATCAGTGGATCAACCTGTACAAACTGGTTATAAATCAGTAGATACAATGATCCCTGTAGGCCGTGGTCAACGTGAGTTGATCATTGGTGACCGTCAAACTGGTAAAACAGCAATGGCGATCGACGCGATCATCGCTCAGAAAAACTCTGGCATTAAATGTGTATACGTAGCAATCGGTCAAAAACAATCGACTATCGCTAACGTGGTACGCAAGCTAGAAGAAACTGGCGCTATGGCGTATACAACTGTTGTAGCTGCAGCTGCAGCTGATCCAGCAGCAATGCTGTATCTAGCTCCGTATTCTGGCTGTACAATGGGCGAGTACTTCCGTGACCGCGGTGAAGATGCGTTAATCATTTATGATGACTTGTCTAAGCAAGCTGTTGCTTACCGTCAAATTTCATTGCTTTTACGCCGTCCACCAGGTCGTGAAGCGTATCCAGGTGACGTGTTCTATCTACACTCGCGTCTACTTGAACGTGCTTCTCGTGTATCTGCTGACTACGTTGAGAAATTCACTAACGGTCAAGTTAAAGGCCAAACTGGTTCATTAACTGCATTGCCGATTATTGAAACTCAAGCGGGTGACGTATCTGCATTCGTACCAACCAACGTAATTTCGATTACTGATGGTCAGATCTTCCTTGAAACATCATTATTCAACGCAGGTATTCGTCCTGCTGTGAACGCGGGTATCTCTGTATCTCGTGTTGGTGGTTCAGCGCAAACTAAGATCATCAAGAAATTGTCTGGTGGTATCCGTACTGCTTTGGCGCAATACCGTGAATTGGCAGCATTTGCTCAGTTCGCTTCTGATCTTGACGAAGCAACTCGTAAGCAACTTGAACATGGTCAACGTGTAACTGAGTTAATGAAGCAAAAACAATATGCTCCTTACTCAATTGCTGACCAAGCTGTTTCAATTTATGCATCTAACGAAGGCTACATGGCTGACGTAGACGTTAAGAAAATCGTAGACTTTGATGCTGCGTTGATTTCTTACTTCCGTTCAGAACATGCTGCGTTAATGCAACAAATCGATGCCTCTGGTGATTACAACAAAGACATCGAAGCTGCAATCAAAGCAGGTATTGAAAGCTTTAAAGCGACTCAAACTTACTAATTTCAACCTCTGTTGAATTTAGTGTCGGTTTGGTTCACGGAATCAACCTTCGGAAGCTCGCAAGGGCTTTCGAATACTAGGTTAAGCGTATGGCAAATTTAAAAGAAATTCGCGCCAAAGTAGCTAGTATCAAGAGCACGCAGAAGATTACTCGAGCGATGCAAATGGTAGCAGCTTCTAAGATGCGTCGTGCGCAAGAGCGCATGGCTCAAGGCCGTCCGTATGCCGAAAATATGCACCGTGTAATTGCTCATTTGGTCCAAGCGAACCCTGAATACAAGCACCGTTATATGGTTGAACGCCCGGTTAAGCGCGTTGGCTATATCATTGTGTCTTCAGATCGTGGCCTTGCTGGTGGTTTGAACATTAACCTGTTCAAGAAAGTGGTTAAACACGTTCAACAGCAACAAGAGCAGTCAATTGAAGTTCAATTTGCTTTAATTGGTCAAAAAGCGGTTTCGTTTTTTAAAAACTACGGCGGTAAAGTGCTTGGTGCGACGACGCAAGTCGGCGATGCCCCAAGTCTTGAGCAGTTATCTGGTTCTGTACAGGTGATGTTGGACGCTTATGATAAAGGCGAGTTAGATCGTATTTATCTAGTGTCAAACGGCTTTGTCAATGCCATGACTCAAAATCAAAAAATCGAACAACTTGTTCCTTTGGCTGCTGCTGAAGAAGACAAGAATCTGAACCGTCAATACGGTTGGGATTACATCTACGAGCCTGAAGCTGAAGAGCTTTTAAATGGCTTGTTGGTTCGCTATATCGAGTCTGTGGTGTATCAAGGTGTGATTGAAAACATCGCATGTGAGCAGTCTGCACGTATGGTCGCTATGAAAGCAGCGACAGACAACGCAGGCGAGATCATTAAGAGCCTGCAACTTATTTATAACAAGCTGCGTCAAGCCGCGATTACTCAGGAAATTTCTGAGATCGTTGGTGGTGCCGCTGCCGTTTAACATTATTTTGAATTGAGGAGACAGCAATGAATAGCGGTCGTATCATTCAGATCATCGGCGCGGTTATCGACGTCGAGTTTGAACGCAACAGCGTTCCTAAGATCTATGACGCTCTCCAAGTAGATGGTACTGAAACTACTTTAGAAGTTCAGCAACAGCTTGGTGATGGCGTAGTTCGTACTATTGCAATGGGTTCTACTGAAGGCCTTAAGCGTGGTTTGAACGTAACTAACACTAACGCGCCGATTTCTGTACCAGTAGGTACAGCGACTCTAGGCCGTATCATGGACGTTCTTGGTCGCCCAATCGACGAAGCTGGTCCTGTTGCGACTGAAGCGCGTTTACCAATTCACCGTCAAGCGCCTTCTTATGCAGAACAAGCGGCTTCTACTGACCTTTTAGAAACTGGTATTAAAGTCATCGACTTACTTTGCCCGTTCGCGAAAGGTGGTAAAGTTGGTCTGTTCGGTGGTGCCGGTGTTGGTAAAACTGTAAACATGATGGAGTTGATCAACAACATCGCGAAAGCTCACTCAGGTTTATCTGTGTTTGCTGGTGTTGGTGAGCGTACTCGTGAAGGTAACGACTTCTATCACGAAATGAAAGATTCTAACGTTCTAGACAAAGTAGCAATGGTCTACGGTCAGATGAACGAGCCACCGGGTAACCGTTTACGCGTAGCGTTGACTGGTTTGACCATGGCTGAATATTTCCGTGACGAGAAAGACGAAAACGGTAAAGGCCGTGACGTACTATTGTTCGTAGATAACATCTATCGTTATACACTAGCGGGTACTGAAGTATCAGCACTTCTAGGTCGTATGCCATCTGCAGTAGGTTACCAGCCTACACTTGCAGAAGAGATGGGTGTTCTTCAAGAACGTATTACATCGACTAAGTCTGGTTCTATTACGTCAATCCAAGCGGTATACGTACCTGCCGATGACTTAACAGATCCATCGCCTGCTACAACGTTTGCTCACTTGGACGCAACTGTTGTATTGAGCCGTGACATCGCATCTTCTGGTATTTACCCAGCGATCGATCCACTAGACTCAACTTCACGCCAGTTAGATCCGTTAGTTGTTGGTCAAGAGCATTATGAAATTGCACGTTCTGTACAGAACGTATTGCAACGTTATAAAGAGCTTAAAGACATCATCGCGATTCTTGGTATGGACGAGCTTGCTGAAGAAGATAAACTGGTTGTTTACCGTGCGCGTAAAATCCAGCGTTTCTTCTCTCAACCGTTCCACGTAGCTGAAGTATTTACTGGTGCTCCTGGTAAATTAGTATCTCTTAAAGAAACGATTCGTGGCTTTAAAGGTCTTCTAGCTGGTGAATACGATCACATCCCAGAACAAGCGTTCTACATGGTTGGTGGTATTGACGAAGTTATTGCTAAAGCCGAGAAACTTTAATTAGCTACTCTAATTTAGGAGATTCTCATGGCGACTATGCAATGTGATGTTGTAAGTGTTCAGGAGTCTTTGTACTCAGGCACTATAACTATGCTAATTGCAAAAGGTGCTGGCGGTGAGTTGGGTATTATGCCTGGCCATGCTCCGTTGGTAACTTTGCTCCAACCTGGCGCGATCCGCGTTATATTGGAAAACGGTACAGAAGAGTTGATCTATGTATCTGGTGGTGTTCTAGAAGTTCAACCGCATGTTGTTACGGTTCTTGCAGATACTGCAGTCCGTGCAGAAAACTTAGATGAAGCAGCTATTGTTGAAGCGCGTAAACACGCTGAAGCATTGCTTGCGAATCAAAAGAGCGATTTGGACGCTGCTGCTGCTTTGGCTGCTCTTGCAGAAACTGCTGCTCAGCTGGAAACGATCCGCAAAATCAAAAACCGCGCTCAATAAGAGACGGTTTGAGATTGAAAAAACCACCCGAGAGGGTGGTTTTTTTATGGTTCATAGGTTCTTATCATGTTTGTTTTTATATATGTGTTCATAAAAAAAGATTAAGTCTTTTTCTCTACCATAATTATTGCCAGAACCAAATGTAGCTACTACGTACAAAAAACCAAACTTTTCTAATTCAGATGCTGAAAAGTTACATTCATTATTCGTAAGGTAGTAATCCTTCTTGGATTTGTTCATTTCAAATGATAAGTAGGCTTTTTCTAACCCTTCTAATAAAAACGATGTAAATTGAGGAATAATATGAGCATATCTTAAAAAATTTTCACGATTTATTTCTTTCGCATCATATAAAAGAGCTAAACGAGCGAGCATTTTAGATTGATGGATTAAATAGACTTTATCTAAAGCATTGAGTAATTCACCACCTATTTCTAAGTTGTTTTGATTCTTGAAGATTTTTAGTAATGTTCCTGATGCTAACTTTTCACCTTCCTTTATAAATTCCAGGATATTTTTTAATTTTTGCTTTTCGTTATAGCTTCTGAAAACTTTATAAATCGCTAAACCTGAAGATGCTATTGGAAAAGCTTTTAAAATTTCTTGAAAAATAGTATCAGTCGTTTCTAAAACTGTATTATCAAAATAGTTTTCTGCTGTTTGAATGATATTAGATGGTATTTGACTCATTATGAATTTTCTTTTTTCTACTATATAGAATAATGTACTACACACCTGAAAATTTGAAATTTATATTTTTAGCATCACCTTAAAACAGCTGATTTAGATTATTTGTTTTAGCTTGGAATTTTTGCAAGTATCGATCTTGAGAGTGTTGGTTTTACATTTCCGATTCTTAAATAAATTTTAATTTGTACCACTCGATATAACTTTTACCCTTTCTCAGTAATGTTTTGAACCAATCTGTAAACCTGCACACGCCATAAAAAAATCAGTGATAAGTTAAATGATTCGAACAGATTTCGCTTGTTATAGCTTAATACGATAGAAGTTTAGAACAGGCAAAACTTATAATTGAAAAAGGGAAAACCATGGCTTATCAATCTATTAATCCATTTACCAATCAAAAATTGAAAGACTACCCATCGCATAGCGATCAAGATATTCAACATGCACTCGATACTGCAGAAAAAATCCTAAAGTCAGACTGGTCACAGCAGGTCGATACCCGTATTGCAGTACTGCGTAAATTGGCTACCAACATGCGAGCGCAAAAATCCGAACTGGCCAAGCTTATGACCCAGGATATGGGAAAACTGATTAAGCAGAGTGAAGGTGAAATCGAAACCTGCGCCAAAATTGCAGAATACTATGCCGATCATGCCAAAGAATTTTTAGCGCCAGTGTCTTATCAGACCGATCTGGGTGAAGCCTGGGTCGAGCATCATCCATTGGGTATTATCATGGCAGTTGAACCGTGGAATTTCCCATTTTATCAACTGATGCGGGTATTTGCGCCGAACTGTGCCATTGGTAATCCGGTTCTGGCAAAACATGCTGGCATTGTACCGCAATGTGCGGAAGCCTTTGAACAACTGGTCTTGGATGCAGGCGCACCCAAAGGTGTCTGGACCAATCTGTTTATCAGCAGTGATCAGGTCGCGGAAGTAATTGCAGACAAGCGCGTGCGTGGTGTGGCACTCACAGGTTCAGAAGGTGCGGGCAGTGCTGTCGCTGAACAGGCCGGAAAACATCTTAAGAAATCAACGCTGGAATTGGGCGGTAATGATGTATTCATCGTGCTCGATGATGCAGATTTGGAACGCGCGATTAAGTTAGGCTGTCAGGCGCGGGTTAATAATGCCGGGCAGGTGTGTACGGCGGCGAAACGATTTATCTTGCATGAAAAAATTGCCGAACAATTCAAAGCCGGCATGCTGAAAGCTTTTGAACAGTTAAAGCTGGGTGATCCGCTTGATCCTGAAACCACGTTGGGTCCATTGTCTTCAAAAGATGCGCTGGAAAAACTCTCCAAACAGGTCGAAAAGGCTGTAGCGCAAGGTGCGACCGTAGTTACTGGCGGTAAGGCTGTAGAACATCAAGGCAATTTCTATGCACCGACCATTCTGGAAAATATCACGCGTGAAAATGAAGCTTGGTATGAAGAATTTTTTGGTCCGGTGGCGCAAATTTATGTGGCGAAGAATGATGATGAGATTGTCGAAATTGCCAATGATTCCAATTATGGCCTAGGTGGCGTGATTCATTCACAGGATATCGAGCGTGCCAAAAAACTGGCGTCACGGGTGGAAACAGGCATGATCTGGATCAACTGGTTTACTGACACCACACCTGAGTTGCCATTTGGTGGAATCAAAAATTCCGGTTATGGGCATGAACTGTCGATTGATGGTTTCAGAGAATTTGTGCAGAAAAAACTGGTCGTCGTCAAAAGCCCGAAAAAATAATACGATCTAATGTCAAAGAAGCCACTATTCAGTGGCTTCTTTGTTTGGTTAGTCTGGATATTCTTCACGTTTGCCGCCTTCATAACTGGCAAAACGTGGGTGTTCTGGTGGAAATGACGGTTCAGCACTTGGCCAAGGCCAGCCCCCAAACTGAGTTTCGCGATAACGGCGAAAAGCAGTATCTAGCTCTTGCGCACTATTCAAAACAAAAGGCCCATGTGTGGCAACTGGTGCACCGATCGGTTCACCCTCCAGCCATAAAATATGTGATTCCAGCAGCCCACCTTTGAGCTGAATATCTGCATCGGGTTTAAGTTCCAGTAGATGCTTTGGCGCTATCTTCTGTCCTTCAAGTTCCAGGCTTTTGCCCTGATAAAAATAACAAAAACGCGTTGCAGTAGCAGTAGTGGCGGGAATGGTTAATTCTGCTTCCGGCCCTAAAGTGATTAAATAAATATTGAGCTGATTCTCTGGAAGGGCTGCCCATGAATGTGGTGGGCGGTCCAGTGCCTGAGTCTGTTTAAACTGTCCTGAAATGACCCGGATATCCGCTTTACGTCCGCCCGCATCGGCTGAAAATACATGTGGAATCTGTTCACGCCACAACATTTTATAATCGGCTGGCTGTTTTTTCTGTTCCGGTGAGGAATTCAGCCAGATTTGAAACAGCTCCAGAGGATTGTCCTGATCCTGATGGACTAAGGGAAACATCTCGCAATGCTGCACCCCATTGCCGGTAGTCAGCCATTGCACATCACCCGCGCCATAACGTCCTGAGTTTCCTAGCGAGTCAAAATGATCGACATAACCGCGCTCAACAATGGTAATGGTTTCAAAGCCAGTATGCGGATGCTCCGGAAAGCCGGGAATACTCTCGCCATAATACATGTCATATTCATGCTGCTGTGGCGGGGAAACTGTGCCTAATTCGACATTGCCTTGCGGATAATGATCTTGATGATGAACGGTAAAAATAAAAGGATCTTTCAGATCAAGCCGGGATGTGACTGGAACCACAGAATACAGCACTGAATTCGACATGATTGAACTCCTGATGATCTGATTAGATGAAAATTCTTGATCTAAATATAATTTTTATAATCCATAACAGTGTATAGCCTGCAAGACGATTGAGGAAGGTGGGTTTCGATCAATCGCCTCAAAATGAGATTTTTAGGTATTTTAAGTATTGTCCTGATCAGTATTGCTCTCTGATTCCTGATCTGGATTCTGGATCAGCAAGCCGGCCAGTTTGACCATTTCGGATTGCACATTAACCATCTGCGATTCAATCTTTTTCAAGTTCACTTGGCTGAAATCCACCTGACCATTTAAAAGAGGAGAAGCCAGAACTTGCTGATTGGCGGTCATAATGTTGTCACGAATCTGGTCAATTTCCTGACTTTTCAAGTTCAGGTTGCTTAACACCTGATTAAAACTGCTGAGTTGCTGTTGTAGCTGGGTCGCAGTGGACTGCAGTTGCTGGGTATCTTTAGCTTCGACCGCCGTTTGCAGTTCGGTCTGGGTCTGTTTTAACTGTTCCACATAACTGCCGGCCTTGAGCTGCAAGTCGGCGACATCACGAACCATATAAAACATATTGCCCGATTTAAGTTCGGTTTGTGCTGCTGAACTCTGTTGCTGAGAGGCTGGTTCCAGATCTGAGGTCGTGGTATCTGCCTGTTCAGCCGGTGCTTCGACAGCCTGTTCACAGCCCATCAGTAAAATTCCAGAGCTAAATAATGCGAAAGGAAGGACAGCATTGGCAAGAATCTTGGACATGGAATCAGGGTCTCGATACAGGTGATGGAATTTGAGTAGTATTTAATATAAGGACAAACTATGGAGATAAAAAAGATTGTTGCAAACTCATAACAATTCTTCTGGGTTCCGAATGTTTCCTTATTTAAAAACAGGAAAAAGATTATTAAAAACTGGTAAAGAAGTACTTTGTTCTCACCAAATTGGCTTGTTCGGCCTGCAATCATTTTGAAGATATGTCCGGTTAATCTCAATTTAGCTAAATAGCGGTTTTAAAAAAATAAGTATCTATCAAAAAATAGATACTTATTTCAAGCTTGAAGCTTATGAGAATAATCGAGAATTATTTTGCAAGTTCTGCGTTCACTGCATCGACAATCCGTGGATCATCCGCAGTAATATCCGGTGCAAAACGTGCCACCACTTCACCATTTTTATTGATCAGGAATTTTTCAAAGTTCCATAGTACTTCTGGTGGCTGGTTTGGCGTTAGGCCATAATCGACCAGATCTTTCCACCAAGGGCCTTCACCGATGCGTTCCGGGATCGCTTGCGTAAGGGTGGTATATAAAGGATGCTTGTCTTCGCCCGCGACAGAGATTTTAGCAAATAGCGGGAAGTCGACTTTATAATTTACTGAACAGAATTCCTGAATCTCGGCTTCGCTACCCGGTTCCTGTTCCAAAAAGTTATTGGCAGGGAAGCCCAGAATTTCCAGACCTTCCGCTTTTTTGTCCTGATACAGTTTTTGTAAGCCTTCATATTGCGGCGTCAGGCCACATTTAGATGCGACGTTAACCACCAGTAAAACCTTACCTTGGTACTGGTTTAAAGTGGTTTCTGTTCCTTCAATAGTTTTGACTGGAATGTCATATACAGAGCGAGTCATTAGATTTCCTGTTTATTGCGACTGAACGGTATTTGTTTTAACGGGTATTCGCTTTCAGTACAAGTAGAAACAGGTGAGCTTAGTTACTTAAAGCTGCAAATTGCCTCAATATTATGTGAAAAATCTATTATGCTAGGATGCGCGAATAGGCATAGCTTAATAACAAGACCAGCGAATCATGGATGAAAGTATGACACAGCAACAAAAGGCAGTCTGGTGGGCCATGGCCTTACCACTGGCCGCAGTTTTGATTTGGTCTCTGAATATGACGGTTACCCGTTATGTGGCAGATTATATTTCTCCCATCAGTATCAGTTTTTATCGCTGGGCCTTGGCCTTGCTGATTTTAACTCCATTCATGTTGCCCAAAGTCAAAGCAGCGTGGCCGCAGATTCGTCCGCATCTCGGACATTTTGCCATTTTGAGTGCGCTGGGAATGGTGCTGTATCAGGGGCTGGCTTATAGCTCGGCACACTACACTACTGCCACCAACATGGGCCTGATCAATGCCTTTATTCCTATTTTTACCATTATCGTGGGTATTTTTGTTTTAAAGATTCGCCCGACACAGGCTGCAGTGCTAGGGAGTCTTCTGTCCTTTATTGGCTTGATGTATGTCATGGCGCAAGGGCAGGGTCTGCAGTTCTTAAGCGTAGGTGAAAGCTATATTGGCGATCTGTTGATGTTGATCGCAGTATTTTTCTATGCCTGTTATGGCGTGTTTCTGAAGAAATGGCAGATTCAGATTCCACTCTTAGTGAGCCTGTATATCAAGATTTTTATGGCCTTTCTCTATCATATTCCTTTGGTATTGATTTTAGGTCTGGACAGCATCAATCACGCTAATGCAGCCAGCATTATCTATGCCGGAATTTTCCCTTCCATTGCCGCACCCTTGTTCTGGATGATGGCCGTGCAGCAACTTGGTCCCAATCGCAGCAGCATTTTTATGAACCTGATGCCGATCTTTACCGCAGTAGTGGCATATTTGTGGCTGGGTGAAGCCTGGACCATGTATCACAGTATTGGTGGTGGCATCATTTTACTCGGAATCCTCTGGGCTCAATATCCCGGCAGATCCGCTTAATTAGGAATTAAAAGAGCTGATTAAGAATTTTGTCTGATTAAACATTGAGCGGTTGATCAAGATTTTTTAATTGAAATCCTCTTTTAAATGTTAATTTTCAAATGTTAAAACAAATAGAAGAATATCGCTTTATTTTAAAAAGAGAATAGAAAGAGCAGGATATTTTGAATATCGATTAAAAAGCATTAGTTATTGATAGAAAATATGTATTATTCGATTGTTTTATTGTACTTGTCGTTGTACTCAGTTTCTTTCATAATGCGCCCATCGAGAATGATCAAGCAAGAAAATCCTTGTTTTATCAGACTCCCAGAGATTTTATGAACCCTCTGGATGTGATTTATGCACATCCTTTTTTATGCTCAGCCATCCCTATATGGCTGAGCTTTTTTTTGTCTTAAAACTTTAGTCGGGCTTGAGTGTCCCGACTAAATCAGACAGGACTCAGTCACGAATAACTACACCAGTCACTGCATCAATGATCCGGCTTGGTTGCTGACTTAAACCGAGGTCACCATTTAGATAATTCAGGTTCTGGTCAAAATAGCGGATCGCATCCTGAAGTGAGCGGGCAGGTTCCATGCCGGCAGGGTTGGCACTGGTCGAAACGATAAAACCGCCAAAGGCCTGACACAGTGCCACACAGAGTGGGTGAGTGGTTACACGTACGGCTACTTTAGGATGATGACCTTTAATCCAGTCAGGAATATCTTTATTTGCAGGAAGTAGCCAGGTGGTCGCGCGATCAGCAGGTCTGTCATGGTTCCAGGATTCAATCACTTTTTCACGCATTTCTTCGCTTAAATCCTGCAGCAGATGTTCTACCTGTGAAAGATGAGCTGCCAGCAGAATCACACCTTTCTCAATCGGGCGTTGCTTCAATTCTAGAATCTGATGAAATGCCTGTTCATTATAGGGGTCGCAACCCAAGCCCCAAACAGCCTCTGTAGGATATGCCAAGACTTGTCCGTCTTTAAGCCATGCTGCTGCTTCGGCAACAGAGGTAGTGATCATGTGGATACCTTATATTAAACAACAAAGCGCTATTGTGAACCTTATTTCAGAATCCGACAACGTAGATACAGGCCGGCTTGCTGGGTACAAAAACCGAGCAACTCCAGTTCCATCAGTTGACTGGTCAAAGCAGATACCTCTTGCTTTACCTGCGTTCCCAGTTGATCCAGACTCTGTCCCACCCAGTCCAGCTGGTTATACAGACTAAGCAGATGTGGCGGGATCTGTTGTGGTTCTGCTGCAGCGACTTCCAGTTTGGGAGTATTTTCCAAAGCCTGCCATTGCGTCGCCAGTGCCAGTTCTTCGATGACCTGCTGCGGGTGATCAATCAAAATTGCACCTTCACGAATCAGTTGGTGGCAGCCCTGATGATGCTCGCTGTAAATATGTCCCGGAATGGCAAACACAGTTTTACCTTGCTCAGCTGCCAGTTTAGCCGTAATCAGAGAACCACTTTTTAATGCAGCCTCTGCCACAATCACACCTAGACTTAAACCACTGACGATTCGGTTGCGCCGTGGGAAATGGTGTTGCAAAGGCAGCGTATCTGGTAGAAACTCACTGATGACTGCACCATCGTGCTCAATGATTTGCTGGCGTAGTGATTGATGTTGTGTTGGATAGGTTTGATCCAGTCCAGTCGCCATCACTGCAATTGTCCCTTGATGCTGTAACGCAGCTCGATGCGCTGCTTCATCAATACCGTGTGCCAGACCGCTATTGATATAAAAACCCTGTTCACTCAGGTAAAAAGCAAAATCATAAGCCACTTGCCGGCCATGCAGACTAGGTTTGCGACTGCCCACAATTGCAATCTGTGCCTGAAGCAGGGTGTCGGATCTACCCTGACCAAAAATGATCGGTGGTTTATCTGCATAAGGATGCAACTGCTGCGGATAATGCGGATCGCTGTGCAACAAAATAAAATCGCTATCCTGCTGGATCTGCTGCAAACATCGCTGAAATTTCTGTTGCGCTTCTGGTAGATGGAACTCTTTTAAGCGCTGTACATGATTGGCATGAATACCCAGTGTCTGCCAGACGGGTACTTGATCTGGCTGAATGGCATTGGTCAGTTGGACATAGTGTTGACTGATTTTATAGAAGCTCGAAAGAGAATGCTGAACCAGATACCATAACGTAATTGTTTCCAGTTGCGCGCGCGATAACGGGTTCAGCATATTGAGACCTATAGGGTTGTCTTCTTATTATTAAGTTTTTTTTATTTAGACAAATATTTATTCATCTAAAAGAGGTGCTTGAATCCCTGCACCCATCTTGATTGGTAATTCACTTTCCAGCACATAAGCATAGCTTAATTGATCGAAGGTTTTAAATACCATGATCTGGCCAATACGCTCGCCCGGCAATTGCACACGTTCTTTAGTTTTAGGATCAGTCACCACTTCACCTTTTTGATTCACGCTAAAGACATGTCCAGTCTGAACCCCATGTGCCGTACCACGGTCAATGGTAACGACACTATGACGTGCTGCTGTACCAATTGACCCCAATACACGCACAATCTGACCACCGGCAGCAATATTTTCTGCATTGGTCGGATAGAACAGGGTCGGTAACATTGGATCGTATTCAGGCAAGACGCGATCACCACGACGTACTTCTGCATTGTAACTATCTGTCAGTTCAAGTGTGGTGACATCACCTTCGCCACGTACCGCAATACCAGATGCCACCTGTTGCAGCTCGAGTGCAGACGTATATTTCTTGCCATTTGCATCCGTAAATACATACGGTTCAGCTTCACGATACACCGCATAGCGTTGACCCACTACCAGGCCGTGACCACGTGCATAGACTTTCTGACCTTTGCCAGCCAGTACGCGCTGATCTGCAGTTCCGAGAATGTAGGGTGTGCCCTGAACTGAATCAGGTGCCAGAAGGGTGTAGCGTTCTAGCCACTGCTTGATGTGCTCAAGCGGAATCACGGGAATCGTATTATTTAAAGATTCAACCCGAATCTGGGGTTGCAGAGAAGTACTGCCAAGATAGCGGCTGATAATACCTTCACAACCATCACCTTCGTCTTTACCAATAATCGGGCGGCCCTGGTAATCACACATCAACAGGCGGTCACCCGGGAAAATCCAGTGTGGATTTTTCACGTGCTTATTGCTGGCCCAGATTTCCGGCCAACGGACCGGATTTTTCAGGAAGCGTTTCGAGATATCCCAAAGCGTATCGCCTTTTTTCACCACATAAACGTTCGGTGCATTGGCTTTTAATGCCGGTGGATTGACGTTGCGTGCAGGTGCTGCCTCGGCAGAATGAATGGTCCCCATACTGACGCCAACACAAACGGCAAGTGCCAGCATCTGATTTTTAAACCCCAAGGCACTAAAAAATGGCATGCCCTTCAAAACCTTTTTCATTATCATAATTCCTAAAATTATGTGCGTAGTTGCGTTATAATAACGATCTTACACACATTTTTTTGATGAAGCATTCCCTTCATTTGGTTTTTTGATCAATGGCATAATTGAGGACGCAGTATGGCCTTATTACCTATTTTAAGTTTCCCGGATCCCCGTCTTCGTACCATTGCACAACCTGTCGAAGAAGTGACTGATGAAATTCGTCAGCTCGCTGCGGATATGTTTGAAACCATGTATGAAGCATCAGGTATCGGACTTGCCGCGACTCAGGTGGATCGTCATATTCAGCTGATTGTTATGGATCTGTCTGAAAATAAAGATCAACCGATGGTGTTTATTAACCCCAAAATCACACCATTGACTGAAGAAACGCAGCCCTACGAAGAAGGCTGTCTATCAGTTCCTCAAATATACGATAAAGTTGATCGTCCGTCACGCGTAAAAATTGAGGCAATTAATCTGGAAGGTCAAGCATTTGATCTCGATGCTGACGGACTTCTCGCTGTGTGTATCCAACATGAAATGGATCACTTAAATGGCAAATTATTTGTCGATTATTTATCGCCATTAAAACGTCAACGTGCACGTGAAAAAGTGGAAAAACTGGTACGCCAGCGTAATAAAGACAAGGTGGCAGTGAAGCGCTAGGATCATTTTAAAGTTTATTTAAATGGTCTAGCAAAGCCCAATTCTGATTGGGCTTTGCTATAATCAACATAAGCATATTTTAGGAATAGCCTGTGTTTTTACGCGCGGGGCTGCTATTTGCATTTGCAGCTGTGTTTCTACAGATTGCTGTATTTTTACAGCCTTTGTTACCGAAGCAATATCAGGTTGCTCCGGTCTGTGAAACCATCACGCGTGCGCTTTTTATCGCGACAGATGCTCATGCGCAGCATAGCGCTGGCGAGCATAGTCACCTTATCCAATCTGATCATCTTCAACATGATCATCATGATGCCAATCATCAGTGTCAGTACTGTAAGGTTCATGCCAATTTAGTCTTACCGCCTGATCTGGACATCAAACAGGTTCTTGACCGGATTCATGTCCGTTTAATTGCCTATCAAAAAACCTTTAAGCATGTCTGGTTTGTCCTTCAGCAACTCTTCTTAATTCCTCAGGGGCGAGCGCCACCACTGCCTGCATAAATCTGCATTTTTCAGCTTGGGTTGGTATTGACTCAAGCCGTGCCTAATTTATGTATTTAGTGAGATAGAGAAATGGCTCAGCCTAAATTTTCTTTACAGCCACTTGCGGCTGCGATTTGTGTTGCTTGTTATTCTTCGATAGTGATGGCCAATGACGCCATGCCGGTTCAAACATTTGCCCCGATTGTGGTGACGTCAGCATCAGGTAATGATGCCAATGGGCTGATTGTCCGCGCTGATCCAAAACAGCCGATTCAACCGATTCCTGCCAGTGATGGTGCGGATTATTTGCAAAGTATTGTCGGCTTTAGTTCGGTCAATAGCGGTGCCGGCACCAATGGTGATGTGACGTTCCGCGGCATGTTTGGTTCACGAATTAAGATCCTAACTGATGGCACCGAAAACCTGGGCGCCTGTCCAAGTCGTATGGATTCGCCGACCTCTTATATTTCTCCGGAAAGCTATGACCGTATTTCGGTGATTAAAGGACCGCAAACGGTTCAGTATGCCAATACTGGCTCTGCGGCCACAGTGATTTTCGAACGTACACCGGAGCAGTTTGATCAAGATCAAAACTATCGCGGTCAGGCCAGTGTCTTGATGGGAGCTTTCGGACGTCTTGATCATAATGTGGAAGTCGCAGCAGGCGATGAACAGAAATATATTCGCCTCAATACCAATCGTTCGGTATTGAATAGCTATCAAGATGGAGATGGAACCACTGTACCTTCAGATTGGGAGCGCTGGAATGCGGATCTGGCATTGGGCTGGACTCCAGATACAGATACCTGGGTAGAGCTGACTGGCGGTAAAGCTGATGGTGAAGCGGTGTATGCTGGTCGGGCGATGGATGGCTCAAAATTTGCCAGAGAAAGTCTAGGTCTAAGATTTGAGAAGAAAAATGTCAGCGATGTGATCAAGAAAATTGAAGCACAGGTGAACTACAACTTTAATGACCATGTTATGGATAATTTTAGTTTGCGCGAGTTCCAGCCTGGAGGAATGATGAGTATGCCAATGGCGACCAATGTGACACGTAAAACATTGAACGCGCGTATGGCAATGACCAATGAATGGGATAAATTACAGCTGATTACTGGCATTGATAGTCAGAATAACGAACATGCTAAACGTAACGGAAGTCTGATGACGCCGTATCAAACTCAGCCAAGAACTAAAGATATGGAATTCCAGTCTGTGGGGGCTTTTGGAGAACTGAGTTATCAGCTTAGTGATAACAATAAGCTAGTGTCTGGTGTCCGTCTTGATCAGGTCAATGTAGACGCTGTTCAATCTCAACAGGAACGCAAAGAAACTTTACCGAGTGCCTTTATTCGTTTTGAAAATCATCATCCCGATCATGACGATGGCAAGACCTATATTGGTCTGGGTTATGTCGAGCGTATGCCGGATTACTGGGAATTATTTAGTCCTAAAACGGGAAATGATAACGTCAATACTTTTGCCAATATTGATATTGAAAAGACATTACAGCTAGATTTTGGTTATCAACATGAGCATGGTCATTTCAACTCATGGGCATCCGCATACGCAGGTTTGATTAATGATTATGTGTTAAAGACATATAAACCTACTGGCATGATGGGAATGCTCGAAGCACATACCCGTAATGTCGATGCTACTATCGCTGGTGCAGAAGCTGGAATTGGTTACCAGTTTACTGACCGCCTACAGGCCGATATCAGCGCCATGTATGCTTGGGGTGAAAACACCACAGATAATACGCCGTTACCACAAATCTCTCCTTTAGAAGCCCGTGTTAACTTGCGCTATGTTCAAGACAAATATAATTTTGGATTGCTATGGCGTGTAGTAGATGGTCAAAACCGGATCAGTCTTAACGAAGGTAATATTGTGGGTTATGACAACAAGCAGAGCGCAGGCTTTGGTATTTTGTCTTTAAACGGTAGCTACCATGTTATGGATAGCGTGGATGTATCAGTCGGAGTCGATAATGTTCTAGACCGGACTTATACCGAGCACTTAAATAAAATGGGTGCTTCCGGGACAGGTTTACCAGCAACCGAGCAGTTTGATAATATGGGACGTAATTACTGGGCACGTGTCAGTATGAAATTCTAATTGTTGCTTAATATTCCAAAAGCCATTGCTACATAGCAGTGGCTTTTTTAATTTTTAGGATTGGCGTTCATTTTTTTATATTTAAATAGAGCAGTTATTTATAGGAACAAGGTCGAACAAAACAAGTTTTGTGTATATAAACGCCAGGTTGATGAAGAATCAAACAAGAATAGAATGTGAATTGAACGATATAAGTCATGTGATAAAGATTTTTATAATTTAAACATAAATAAATCAATATCTTATAGTTTATGTAGATAGGTTGTGTTAGATATACTCAATAAAATTCAAAAATAATGAAAATAAATTAACTATATATAACAATTACTTATATTTTTATTGGTTTGAAAAATAAACACACGATAAAAAATTTTTGCAAGAAGTGTTGCAAGGACTCTGAAATGCTGTAGAATGCACATCCATCGGCGGTGATGAAGATTAAAACTTCTGATAAAACAGTGACTTAGTTAAGTTTGATTAAGTTCGGTTTTAGAAAGAAAGTTTAAAAATAGTTTTCATTACTGGTTGACTTTCTAGAGATAGAGAGTAATATAGCCGACCTAGCTTGCTGGTGACGAATTAGCAAGAAGATCATTAAGAGATTATGAAGAACAACTTGTGTGGATTTTTACTGGTTGATTGATCGAAATTATTTTCATTGATTGATGGTAGAAATTACTCGAAGTTTATTTGAGAAATATTTGTCAGAAAATT
>NZ_VPEO01000091.1:0-2635 GCF_013417155.1 Acinetobacter sp. YH16052
CGCTTACGCTCAGTTCGAAGGGGCAATTTTTGGGTTAATCTCGTGATAACTTCAAAAAAAGCAAAAGCAACTCGGAATTCGCTTCGCTCATAAGTTTTTTATACTCGCTTCGCTCGACCTAGATGCAAATTAAATCTGTTCGCACCCTCCGGGATGCTCTGTATCTCAGTCTCAGCAGCAAAGGGGAGTTTGTAATCAGGGAAAAAAATGGCGAAAATTTTAATTGTGTCTGTTCGCTCGTAGACACTCGCTCTGTAAGGCCTGAATAAAACCAGATAATTTTAAAAACCTGGACCACCGTAATCATAATCATCAGATTTTGGCTTTGGCTGTTCGGGTTGAACCGGTTGAGGGGGCTTATTCTGCGTGGGTAATGGATACTTTGGCTGGGAATACACTTCAAACTCAAAGCATGGCGTTGAGTTATGCTCTGAATCTCTCAATTTTCGATTCATGTTCTGAAGGTTCCAGCCTTCTTGATGCAATATAGGCTCTTGGGTTTTGATAATTTCACTAAAATCTTTTTCCAGTTTTTCCTTATTTTTCTGGTTCTTCACTAAATAATTCAGGTAATACATCACTTCCAATGATGAAAATGGATTGTTTTCAGCACTATAAAAATATTCATGTTGTTGATCTAATTGCTTTTGGCGTTCTTCGAGTTCTCGTTCTTGTTGATTGTGTTCCCGAATTTTTTGGATCTGAGCGAGATATTCCGCTGTCGCATTTTGTTGACCAACGCCTAGCTTAGGCTCAGGAAGATACAAAGTGCTGTGGATCTCGTTATATTTTTCATAGCTGTCTGCTGAAACCTGATTTTTGATGGTGATGTCTTGGTCATCCAATGTGTAGGTGACGGTAGGGCAGTGCTGTTCAAGGGCATCATTCAGATGGTTTTCCCATTGTTTTCGGATATAGATTAAAAAAGTGGAATAGTCTGCGTGGCCATCCTGCAGCTGGATTTTCTTTGCACCGCCTTTGCTTGGATCTTTGGGGTTATAGCGTTTGAAATATTGTTCGGCTGTCCGTTCAATACCGTCATCGGCTTTTAGCGAGAACATGATGTGACAATGAGGCTGTTCTTCGCCACTGAGACGCGATTTAACGTTGTGTATGGCGTATGAATGCGGATATTGCTGTGGAATTATATGTTTGTCTAAAAACGTCTCTATGAGCGTTTTACGCTGTTCTGGCGTGAATTCATTTGGTAGGGCAATTTCATACTCCATGTAGGCCTTGGCATTGGCTCGTTCATGACTATCGGCTGCCTGCCAAAACTCAATCGGATCTTTGACAAAGGCGGGCATGCAACGTCCAGGTTCAACATGTTCTAGGACTTCTTCGCTTTTTTTCCTGATGCCTTCGTACTGCATCAACCGAGCAATATAGAGGTAATGCTGGGTGGCGTAGCCTTTATTTTTACTTTTGACGCTGAAGTGATAACTGGCCATGCTCACCTTTTTGTTGGTCTGGGATCGGTTTTTATGCAGTGAAACGGAATGAAAACCGCCCGGATTTGGAATGCCTGGATGGCTGAAAAATCCGGTTGAAGGGGGTCAAGGGGGAATCGCCCCATTGCGTACTAGTTTCTCCGATCAGGAGAAACTGTCAAGTGCGAATTATTTAAAATAAAAATAAAAATTCTTTTCAAGAAATTTTATTTTTATTTTAAATAATTATTTTCAGACTGCCCTCTTCAAATATGGTAAAACCATATTTGAAGAGGTTGCAGTTCTGAAAATTTGGCGGCAGATGATATGACTGGAAAAAGCAAAAAAGCGTGGTCGACCAGCTCAACTTTTACAAATGGCAGAGTTACATGCTTTCGTTGAGTTTTTATTAGAGAGACACCCTCGGACTGAACTTCAAAATCAAGTCATTGATGTTCTACAAGCGGACGATTTTAATTTTGAAATGTTGTCTGAAGCTCATCAGATCTTAGTGAAAGAAGCGTTAAAACCTTATCGTGAACATTTGAAGCTTCAGTTGCTGTTTGATGAGCTTTCTACCAAACCTAAACAGACTGAATATGAAGCTAAATTTATCGAGTTGTTTCATGCATACCAGGACAATCAATTGGGTGTTGCTGAACTAAATATTCTGAAGATGATGTGTACCCGATATCTGAATTTCAAAGCTCAAAAACTGCAATATGCTGATTTGGAGCTGTACTTGAGTCAGATCCAGAAAAAAGATGCAGGGAAAAAGCGTAAAGCTGAAAACAATCGAAAGTATCAGCTCGGTGGCGCTGTGATTGCTGCTTATAAAGAATTGGGTCTTAATATTGATACCTTGACACCAGATCAAGTTAGAAAAGCCATTGTAGGAAATAAGAGGATCATCAATAAGATCGAAAAATCTATAATATTTGAGCAGATTGATATGGATCTTGATACTTTGTACTTCAGGTGGCCAATATTTCTGAAGGTCATTGATAAATTAGCAATGATTGAGTATGAGGGTGAAGTCGTTCCTGAGTATATAAAAGAAATTTATTTAGCTTTATCAGAGTGTAAGGCAGGCAAAAAATAGTTAAAAATTATTAAATTTTAGTAATAAAAAGCCTGATATATCAGGCTTATCAGTGATTGATTGGATTTAGATATCCATTTTCTTAAACAAGAAGAAGGGTAAA
>NZ_VPEO01000092.1:0-2571 GCF_013417155.1 Acinetobacter sp. YH16052
CAGCAGATTTAGTCATAACGGTTAATTTCGGAATATAGAAAACCACTCAAGCATAAGACCCTATGAATTGAAATTCAAGCGGGTAATATGCTATCGTGTTTTTCATGAAATGCGCACTTACGACTTGAATTTCATTCAAGTCATCGTTGCGTAAGGGGAATCCCCTTAACCCCAAAAAATTGCTACGCAATTTAAAAAGGCGAAAGAAAAAATGGCGATTTATCATTGCTCAACAAAAACAGTGAATCGAAGTTCGGGACGAACTGCGGTTGCATCGTCTGCCTACCGTTCAGGGGAAAAACTCAAAGATGAACGAACAGGACTAACCCACGACTTTACGAGAAAGGACGGTGTCGCCCATAGCGAAATTGTGTCTAACCTTGATATAGAAATAGACCGTAGCGAGTTGTGGAACTTGGCGGAACAGTCCGAAAACCGCAAAGATGCTCGAACCGCTAGAGAATGGGTGATTGCCTTACCTGATGAACTGGATGCAGATCAACGTAAGGACTTGGCAAAAGAGTTTGCCCAATCACTTGTTGATCGCTATGGCGTGATCGCAGATTTAGCCATTCACGAACCCAGCAAAAGCGGAAATGATAAAAACCATCACGCCCATATCATGCTGACCACCCGAAAAGCTGAATTAGACCCTGACAATAAACTCACTTTGACGACAAAAACCGATATTGAGTTAAGTAATGCCAAACGCAAAAGCCTAAATATGGGAACAACCCAAGACGACATCAAACAGATTCGGGAAACATGGGCGGATTTAGCCAATCACGCACTGGAGCGAGCAGGCTACCGAGAAAAAATAGACCACCGCAGCTATGCCGATCAGAACAATGGACTACAAGCCACCATTCATGAGGGGACTTCGGTCACTCAACTTCGTAGACAAGGTATAGACACCGAAATCAGCCGTTATAACGACCATGTGAAGCAACACAACGCCCAACACCTCAAACAACAGCAACAGCGCACAGACAGCGTTTTACAGCACGGTTTAAACCGTGCCGAGCAAGGCTTCGAGCAATGGCAGAAAAACCAAGAAGCTAAACGCCTAGAACAAGAACGCCAAGCCGAAATACAACGACAGCAAAAACTAGAGCAACAGCAAGCCGAGCGAGCCAACCGTAAAGCATCACAAGACTTAGATCAGGGCGGAATGTACCGATGAGCAACCAAAACGACCTAGATGACCAGCTCTATATTTTACTGGCATCTATGAAAGAGTATCGAGAAGCCATAGCAGACGATAACAAGCGATTAGAAGCGTTTTACAAGGAAGTGGCTAGCGGAGTACTCAATAAGACCGAAAAACACCTAAAAAACGCCAATCAGAAGCAAATAGACGCACTCAACAACAGTATTCGGGAATTAAACAATGCAACCAATCAACTTGACTGGCGATTCATGGCAATCTACGCCAGTGCTTTTGTTAGCTTGCTGATCGTTTTCTTTTTAGCATTATTTTTATATGTGCCGAGCATGGACGAAATCAAACAGCGTAGAGCAGACGTTGCATGGCTAGAACAAAAATACAGCCTAGATATTAAAAATTGCAATGGGAAGTCTTGCGTTCGCATCATGAAAAATGACTGTCACGGAGCGAATAAGGATTATTGTGTGATTGACCCAAAATAATGATTAGACAGTACTTTGCTCGGCTCTTGCCATCACCGAATCAATGACAGCAGTCGCAAAGTTGCCCGACTTTGAAACATGGCTAAAGCCATCTTTCAAAGCATCGAGCGATAGTCATCCAAAAATTTCGGAATGGCTATCCAACTGATGCAGTTCTAAAATATCGTCACCAACAAGCCTATAGATCAAGACTAAATCAGGCTTCACATGACAATCACGACAATTTTTAAACTCTGCACCACCTTTCAAGGGATGATCTAAATACTTTTCAGGCAAAGGATTATTTGCGACTAAACAATCTAATACTTCTGCCCATTCAGCCGTAACCAGTTCTAAATAACGTCTTTTAATATCACGTTTAAAAGAACTGGTTACGATAATCTTACGTTTAGCCATGTGCTTCTTCCGACATAGCTTTAATCGCTTCTTCTACCGTTTCGTACTCGGTGTACTCGCCATTTTCAATCTCTTTTAAAGATTGAAGTAACTTGGCTGCTGCTTTAGGAGTTAAAGCAGTTTCTCGCGCATAGTCAAAAGATAAAGGGATCGCCTTAGTTTTAACGATTTGATTCAAGAACAGTTTGAATGCTTGGGGCATAGTCAAACCGTAGTCTTCCAAAATAGGCGTGACTTGTTCTTTTAACTCTGCTTCTAAGCGCATATTGAAATTGACTGCGGACATGATTTCCTCACTCAAAAACCATTAAAGTAAAGATAATATAAGGCATATTCTTTACTTTTTCATTACTTTTGATGTAATAAATGGTTTCTAACAAATGAATTTCGTATAACCACCATTATGTTAAATGTATAACTTTATAAAGTGTTAATTTTAAAGTCTTCCAATGTTTTGCCTTTTTCTTCTAATAAATTATGAACAAACTCAGGCTCTAATTTCAGCATCAGTTCAATAGCATCATG
>NZ_VPEO01000093.1:0-2550 GCF_013417155.1 Acinetobacter sp. YH16052
TGAATTACAGGCTTTGGAATCTTCTTGCGAAGATCAACATTCGGATAGAATAACACGTTTTGCGACTTTAAAACATAGGGCTAAAAACCAAGAAAACTATCTTTTTACACTAGCCAAGTTTAAAGAGAACTATGTTAAAGACGTTAAAAACGATGAATCTATTGCGGCTCTTAAATCTGCCCAAAAATTGAATGAGTGCGGAAACTATCTGCTATTCAAAAATTTCTATACTTTGGGTGAAATCAAACTAACAAAAATCCAAACATGCGGGCAGCATTTGCTTTGCCCTTTCTGCGCTGCTATTCGTGCCTCCCGTGCTGTTACTCGATACGTTCAACGTATTGATGAAGTATTAACGCAAAATCGCAAGCTCAAGCCCGTTCTAATCACGCTCACAGTAAAAAACGGTTCTGACCTACGGGAACGTGCCGACCATCTTCTAAACGCCTTTAGGAAGCTCCTAGAGCGTCGTAGAGACTTCATCAAGAAGGGTCGAGGGTACAACGAGTTTTGTAAGGTTCAGGGCGCTATGTACTCATACGAAAACACGTATAACGAAAAAACAGGTGAATGGCATCCCCATATTCACATGTTTGCACTGGTGGATAGCTGGATTGATCAGCAAGAGTTTGCGGAATATTGGCAAAGCCTCACTGGTGATTCTTATATTGTAGACGTTCGCAGGGCGAAAAAAGAAAAGGGTTCAGGCTATGCGGGAGCAGCAGCAGAGGTCTGTAAGTACGCTTTAAAGTTTGGTGATCTATCGGTTGAAAAGACTTGGGAGGCTTTTAAGATTCTCAAGGGGCGTCGCTTAACTGGCTCATTTGGTCTTTTATGGGGTGTCAAAATCCCTGAAGAAGCTACGGACGAACTTCCAGACGATCAGTCTTTGCCATATCTCGAAATGCTTTACAAATTCAACTATGCCAAGCATTCATACTATGACTTGATTGTTACACGCAACGTAGAGCCAAAGGCGAAAGCGGAACTAGGAGGAGGAGGAGGAGTTGCGACGACGACCGACCGACGTTGTGAAGCTGTAGCATTGGCGACTAAGGACGAAGCTATCATTTTCGGTCGTGGCGAGGGCACGCAGCACGTGAAAATGAAGCGAGGACGCAAAAAAGCCCACTGGAGAATCCCACCTGCTACCCGTGTTCGGGTTCGGCAACGAATCCGAAGATGGGACGGATATTTATATAATATTGACCTATTCCCGTATGTTGAGCATAGGCTATTAGCTTTTATTGGTTAGCCTGTTTCTTGAGAAACGCGTAAGCGTGCATTCTGAAAATTCTACTGCAACACGTAAGAGTTAGAGCAGGCGGAGTGCCTGCGAACTGACGCAATAAAAACTCTTAACTTTCCTTTCCCTGATTACAAAGCTCCCCTTAGCACCTAAGTGGGAGCTTTTAGCAATCCCGCAGGGTTGCGCCACAAAGAATAATGATATATAAATAACTCACCAGTTAAGCTACTTTAATTTTTTTACATATACAGGGTATATCATTATGACTGAGCCAACTAATTTAGATTTGTTTGTTGCTGAACTTAAAAAAACAGGTCGTTCTAGCTATCACGGTGCATATTTTCAAGTTCCTTTCCGTATCCAATTGCATCTTCATGCGAAAGTTGAATCTCTTGCAAAACACTTAAACAGCTCTCGAAATAAAGTCTTGAATGATCTTTTGGCTATTGCTCTTGATCAGGTTTATTTATCTTTAAATCTCGATGAAGACACTTTGCATGACATTCAGGTTGAGGAGGGGCGGATTCTTCAGGATTTATTGAAGGATCGCCAGTCAATCAATTCTGGAGATATGGCGGATGACTAATTTTGAGGTTACGGCTAACAAGCCTATGGCTTCACTTGATGAAGCTGCTTCATATTTTAAAAAAGTGTTGCAGGAGCATTTAGATAAAAAACGTGACATCACGTTATTTGCTATTGCTGTTGTTGAGGGTCGATTAAAAGTGATTGAGGGTTTTCCAAGATGATTAAGTTAGAGGGAACAGTATTAAACGTCTTTACTCAACAAGGCGGAACAAACAAGAAAGGCGAAGCCTTTGAAGATCGTGACAAGGTGCAAATTTTGGGAGCTATGGAGCTTCCAAACGGTGATGTAAAAAATGAGCTTTTTACATTATCAGTCGAAAATCATCGTGATTTTATCGACTTCTTAAATCAAAAAATTTCTATTGCTGTTGGAGCAATGGCAAGCGGACGTAATGTGATTTTTTATGTCGCAAAAGGCGCACAGCCTGAATTAGCAAAAACCGTGTGAAACACGAAAAAAAACAGTGAGTTAGGCTTGCCTACTCGCTGTTTTTTCTTTCTCTTGATACTATTGATTAAAGTGGGGACAAAAATTGACTAAAAAAGGCAATAAAAAAGCCCATAATTCGGCTGCTTTGGCGGGCGTTGAATTACAGGCTTTGGAATCTTCTTGCGAAGATCAACATTCGGATAGAATAACACGTTTTGCGACTTTAAAACATAGGGCTAAAAACCAAGAAAACTATCTTTTTACACTAGCCAAGTTTAAAGAG
>NZ_VPEO01000094.1:0-2534 GCF_013417155.1 Acinetobacter sp. YH16052
AAAAACGGAGTATTAAGTCGTGATCATGATGGTTCTATCGACTTTTCAGAATTACTTCGTGTCTATGGTGAGCCTTTTGGTGGAACAAACTCAAAACGTCTTGATACGTCTCCAAGACAAAACATTGATACACCTGAATACACTGATAATACAGTTGTTGAACTCAAAAATCAGATTGAGTTTTTAAAGAAACAGTTGGAAAAAGCAGAAGATCGGGAAACGAAGGCAAATGCTCGTATTGACACGCTACTTACACTTATTGAAATGAAGCCACCACAAGCCAATATAAGCACGTTTACAGAGCAGCAATCTGACCAGGATATAGCAACAGATCCTCGGTCAAAAAAACCAAATGAGGGCGGATTGACTACTCAAGAAATTAAACGCATTCCAGTGCCGGAGCATATTGAACCAGAGCCTGAAAAAAGGGGCTTCTGGAGCCGTTTTTTCAAGCCCTATGGGTGATAGGACTATTTAATCAGACTAATCAAAACCGTGGAACATTGATTGTTTTTTGATCGTGAAACATGAAAAATCATAAAAAAAGCCCGAACAGGGATGCTCGGGCTATAAACTAGAAACTACAGCGTTGAATTATAAGGATAATTATACAGCATTTCGTATAACGTGTATTATGTTAATTTTAGGAATTCTAAACTTGAGCAGAAATTAATGTGGATTTAAATTTACGAACTTCATCATTCAGTACGTGAAGTTCTGTTGATCTTATTGCATTACCTAAATGCATCATTGCTGCAACTGTTACTTGAGGAGGTTGAGCCAGAATTACTTGTCCATTATTATTTATTAGCGGCCCCGCATATAATATACCAACTAAATGAATTCGACTTTTATCCATATAATAAGTATTAGTTTTTCTGTCTAAATACCCCTTTTTATCATATAAAAAAATTGGTGATCCAGAGGATCCTGGGAAACAAGCCATATCAACCATAAACTCTTGTTTTCCATTATATAGTTTTGCAAGAGAAGAGGCCGTTATTCCCTTACGAATAATAGGTAGATGGTTTACCTCATCAGAAATACCATTAGGACAGCCAATCATTGTTACTTCTTCAATAGCATCAAAATATTGCCAATCATCGGTATTCGGTATTAATGATAAATCTAAAAATTTATAGAATATTGGCATACCTTGATCTATTGCTTGATTTATCAAACCTGCAATAGAGATAGCACATAAATCAATTTTCGTATCAGGATGATAGATAACCTGTTTATCGTTTATCCCAATGCTTAGTTCGACAAAATTTCCTGAAGGTTCTCCTTCATTATTCTTTACATGACAAATGATTTTTATTTGATCACTCTTTTCTATTACATGTTTGTTTGTCACCAGAGCTAGAAAGCAATTTTCTCCATCATTATCGAAGGCTGTGAAGAATCCAGTCCCTGTACTATGAGCTTTTCCATTTAAGTATGCAGTAATTTTTACTGTTGAATAAAGTAATTCCTCAGCCACACTCATAGTTTTATTCATAAATCTTTTCCGATAGTCACAATAAATATTCTTATTTTTTATCATAGTATTAATCTTTATTTTTTATTTTAATCAATAAAATAAATACTTCATTCTGACAAAATTTAAATCAATATATTTTTTCATTTAACATAATGGTGGTTATACGAAATTAGTAGTTTTTACGCGGAATTCCTAACGTATTCATCTTTTGTCTTATATCTTTATTTTTACCAATAGGTAAAATATTTTCATAACCTACATCGAAAAGTAGGTAATTAAGAAAAAAATTACAGCGTTTTATAAGCCTTATAGTAACGGGAGAGACTATAGGGCTTTTTATTTATCTTAATATTCATATATCTATGATAAAGCCATGATGCTCTGCGATATAGAAAACCGGCTTGAGAATAGACCGATCTTTTATGATATTTGCTAAAATACTCTTTTGAAATATAAAAAACTAAGCGTGTATAGCACTGGGTCTAGGTGTTTTTTGGGCTTAGTTATTAGCGTTATTTAAATAAGTATAAGTCAATTTTTACCTAAGGGATTTGCTTTTCAACTAGTTCCAATTTCTTTAATGCTTGCCCTTTTTTATGATCATTATCAATCTTTACAACCAGAGCTAAAATAAAAACCATCACTATAAAAACAAGGAAAATCAAATGCTTTTTCATCATTAATTCCGTCTTTTGACCTTTAAGAATGCCTTGCTCCTTTGTAAATAGATATGACATAAGGGAAGCACTGATACAAGCCTTTTTAAATGACTTTAGCAACTCGATAAACAGTTGCAACTCCACAATTCACTGCTTTGGCAATTTCTTCCTTAGTCATATTGCCAGATGCTAGCAATTCTTTTATTCGTTTGTGCTTAGCCTCATTGGCTTTCTTACCTGTTGGCTTGTAACCCGAACGTGCCAGGCCCTGCTTAATACGTTCTATACGTTTCTCATTGTCCAGGCGGGCCATTGTTGCCAGGAGATCAATCAACATATTGTTGATGAGATCCAGGATTGAATGAGTAATGCTGTCACTGGTTTGAATCATT
>NZ_VPEO01000095.1:0-2498 GCF_013417155.1 Acinetobacter sp. YH16052
TCATGTGAGCCAAAGCGTACAAAATAGCCTAAATTTTATCCCCAGCAATTGGGGATAGTTTTGGAACCTGGATCCGCATGAAATGGGCACTGATTGCCAAATTGATCATTTATTAATCGATTTTCTTGGCAAAATGTTACAGATTCGCTTAAAAACTCACCAACTTATTACAAAAGCCAATTTTTGCTGATTTCTTAGTCATAACTAAAATTTTAAGTGATTGATATTTATATTAATATACAAGTGTACTTCGTATAACGCCCATTATGTTAAATGGGGAATAAAATACGATCATATATTTATCATCCGATTCTTTTTTTGATAGAAAGAACCATTCTTTCTTTATTTAAATATCTGATACAGTGGCACTTATATAAAATATTATAACTTAGGTGGTCCATGCCTAGCCTAACTCTCAAAGCGACATCAAAAAGATGCTTCGAGCCTAAAGTTCTAATGATTCTAATCGAGTGTCTGCCTGATGAACAAAGGCCTCCTATCAAAGAGTTATTAACCTCTTATCCTGTAGAAATTAAACTAAATCTAACTCCAGAAGTCTTAGAACCCACTATCGAAAAAATACTAAAACGCTTAGGCAGAGCATTTATTATCAGTAAGTAGATCAGTTCTGAAGTTTTCTTAAAATTAACATAATATAACTGTTTTTTCCTTCAATATCATTATATTAGAGATTGCCGCCTTGAATCATAGAGCAACAGGGCGGCAACTTTTCTATTTTTTATGTTCTACGGTTTTAATTAGATATTTTAATAATTAAATTCATTCCAGTAAGAACCGAGCGAGTGTCTACGAGCGATCACCTGGCATTAAAATTTTGCCCCTGCCTTTTCCCTGATTACAAGCCCCCCCTTTGCTTCTTAACGAAAGATATAGAGCATCCCGAAGGGTGCGAACTGTATTAATTAGAATCTAAACGAGCGAAGCGAGCATAAAGATTACTGAGCGAAGCGAAGGCCTAGTTTCTTTTTTTATTAAATCCTCAACTTCTATTTAAAAAAAACAGCCCCTCAACCGAGCTTTAGCGAGGTTAAAACGTCCGAGCTTTAGCGAGGGCATAGGGCTGTTTTCCATGCTCACTTATGCTTTTATATATATTTTAAAGCTTTTAAATGCTTTTAGACACTCTTAAACCCTTACTACAGAAGGGTTTCAAGCCCTATAAAAGGACATTTAGTCGGTTATAAAAGGACATTTAGTCGGTTATAAAAGGACATTTAGTCGGTTATAAAAGGACATTTAGTCTTGATTTAAGGACTTAATTAATATTGACCTTTTAATGATAACTTTATACAGTGTCCTTACTTTGAATAATAATATGCTTTGAAGATGAAGAATGAGCTTGTTGTGAAAGATAACGCATTAATGAACGCTAGTTATAATTTAGAAGTAACCGAACAGCGCTTAATACTTCTTGCAATCATTAATGCAAGACAAACAGGTAACGGTATAACTGCTGATAGTAAGTTAGAAATACATGCTAATGATTACGCTAGTCGTTTTAATGTTAGTAACGATGGTGCTTACAAAGCACTGAAAAGTGCTGTTCTAAACCTGTTTGATCGTCAATTTTCATTTAAAGAAGAAGATAAAAAGGGAAATGTAGGAACTGTTAAGTCTAGATGGGTAAGCCGTATTAAATATATTGATGATTCAGCTACATTAGAAATCACTTTTGCACCAGATGTAGTGCCTTTGATTACAAGACTTGAGCAACAGTTCACTAGTTATCAACTTAAGCAGGTCACACAGCTTACAAGTAAATACGCTATTAGGCTTTATGAGTTAATCATTGCTTGGCGCGAAGTTGGCAAAGTTCCACAAATTGAGTTAAGTGACTTTAGAAATAGAATTGGGCTTGAAAATACTGAATATACAGCGATGTGTGATTTCAAAAAGCGTGTATTAGAACCAGCAATCAAACAAATCAATGAACATACAGACATCGTAACAACTTATGAGCAACACAAAAAAGGGCGTTCAATTACAGGCTTTTCATTCAAATTTAAGCAAAAGCAAATAAGAACTGAGGCTAAAAAAGACAAAAATATAGGAGATTTTTTTAACCGAATGACTGATTCACAACGTCTTAAGTTTGGATCTAAACTTGCCTATGATGAGCGTGTACAAAGTGAGTATAGCCACTTAATTGGTACTGGAAATTATGAACAATTCGGACAACTTTTAGCTGAAATGCTAGCAGAAAAAAGACACTTTGAAATGTTCTTTCCTTTGCTTGTAGAGCATGGTTTTAACGTATAAAAATAAAAACTAATTACACTTAAGATTAAATAACTCTCTATCTCTGTCTTCTGTTAAATACTCGTTGAGTTCAGCGAGTATTTTTTCTTTATTGGCTTCATTGGCATTCATTTTTTTAATCAAATAAGAACCGAGCAAAATTTTGCGTCGAGTATCATCTTTTCTTTCCTGCTCTTTTTGTTTTGATTTTTCTCTAGCTTCGATAGCCTGTTTACGCG
>NZ_VPEO01000096.1:0-2442 GCF_013417155.1 Acinetobacter sp. YH16052
ATGCGTCATTTTTTTAAATGACCGCCTTTAGGGAGAGTATTGCCGAAACTCTCTCAACCGTTTCCAAAGCCAAAGCACGAAGTGCGACGCTTTGGGGGCGAGTTGAGAAGTTGAGAGCTTATTAAGCGTTTAAGAATAATAAGCGGATGTTTGATCTATTCTAATTTTATTGCTTAGGCTATTTGACTAATTAATTATGTTTTCAATAGCTTGTTTAAGTTCTTTAAATACTTCTTTGCTTTTCTTATTCCAATAAAACCATGTGCCAATTGCAATAATTAATGAAAACTTGTGATGAAAAGCTGGAAATAGGACGTACTTTGCAGCCTATGCTACAATTCGCAGTCTAGACCGAATACTGGTCTTTTTCTTTTATTTCGTTTTCTTTGGTTTCCAGGTTTTCATATGATTAAGTGGATCATTCTGGCGATTTTTATTCTTTCTGCACTTTATATTCAGCAACGTGGGAAGGTTCGTCACTCGTTTTATCGTCAATTTTTCGATCACTCAACGATTCTTGCGCCAATTAACTACCTCATGTACATGTTTTCAAAGGTACCGAATCAGCCATATATCGATACACAGCATTTTCAAGACTTAAAAGTGTTGGATGAAAACTGGGAAATGATTCGTGATGAAGCAAAAGCTTTATATGAAAAAGGCGGAATTAAAGCATCGAGCAGTTATGATGACTTGGGGTTTAACTCCTTTTTCAAAACAGGCTGGAAGCGTTTTTATCTGAAATGGTATGACTCTGCACATCCATCAGCCGCTGAACTTTGTCCAAAAACGACGGCGTTGCTGAAAACCTTGCCGACCATTAAAGCCGCGATGTTTACCGAGCTGGCACCTGACAGCCGTTTGGTTCGTCACCGTGACCCTTATGCGGGTTCATTGCGTTATCACTTGGGGTTGATCACACCGAATGATGATCGCTGCTTTATTGATGTGGATGGTGAGCGCTATTCATGGCGCGATGGTGAAAGCGTGGTCTTTGATGAAACTTATATTCACTATGCCGAAAACACCACTGATCAAAACCGCATTATTTTCTTTGCCGATGTCGAGCGTCCATTAAAGACACGCTTTATGGAACGTTTCAATCACTGGTTTGGTAAAAAAGTTATGACCGCTGCCAGCTCTCCAAATGAAGCAGGGGATCAAACGGGTGGACTGAATAAAGTCTTTGGTTATGTCTATCAAGTGCGGATCAAAGCTAAAGCCTTGAAGAAAACCAACCGTCAACTGTACTACTTCTTAAAGTGGTTCTTAATGCTCGGAATTTTCTTCCTGATCTTTGTTCGACCTTATGTGTTTTAAAGTACATTAAACGCCCTGAGGGGCGTTTTTTTATTTGGGCAGAAAAGGGGAAGCCTATCTGCCCTTTTGATTTTTCTATTTATTTCAAGGCTTACAGTGGATTTGAACCACGCATGGCTTTATGCTTTATCCAGTTAAAACTAAAAACAACATGAGCGCGTATCTCTTTCATTTTTAAGATCGCAACTTATAAGTTAGATAAAGCATGAGGTTTCAAGGTGCAAAAGTTTCTTGTAGTTAATTAATTTTACGTTGATTTAATATCTCTTGTCCTAATTCTTTCCAAATTTGCCATTTCATATCATTTGGATCAATTTCAGCAGTTTTAAGCAGAACTCCAAGTAATTCGGCGGGGTCACGCTGATCTAGGTTAGCAATTTCAAAAAGTGCGCCTAATTGGATGAGGTGACGTGTACGAGCTTTACGTTCAGCTTCCTTTTCCGCATTGAGTAATTTTCTAACAACGACTTTCTGTTTATTTGCTCGATCTATAGCTTTTTCAGCTTTGATAAGGGCATTTAATTTCTTTTCTTGTTCAGGTGTTCGGTACTGAATTTGAGCCAATTCCAATAGAAGTTTTTGAGCATCACTTGGATTCTTTAATGCAGAAATGTAGGTAATTTTTTCAGACAGCCATTCATTATTCATATTCAATTCCTTAATTCAGATACCGCAAAAGTACATGCTCAATTCTCAAAGAACGATAACAAAATAATTACGTCCAAGGTACGCAATTTTGTTAAAGTTCGTTCTAGATATTGTCGCCTGCACTTCCATCAAAATTTTGATGGCGCGCTTAGACGTTTCTCAATTTCATTGAGAAACCTAAGCACGTTAGGGATTTCATCCCTAAAACCCTGAAACTTCTTTTTTTAATTCAATTTTCAATTGAATTAAAAAAAGAAGTACCAAAGCTAGGAGCAACAGCATGCAACTAAAACAGGTCTTGGGAAAAATCAAAGATATTAGTTTTGGCGTGATCGCAGCACCGCTACTTATCATCATTATGATGTGGGCTTCGATACTTGATCAAAGAGCGTTTAAAAAAGAACGTAACCGAAAAAAGGAACAGGATAAGACCTAATGGCGATTGCTCGTTTAAGTGTCAAAGTCGGTAAGGCA